>NZ_JBFAWA010000002.1:0-95739 GCF_040680035.1 Nonomuraea sp. NPDC052116
AGTACGGGCCGCGCAGGAGCCGACCAGACAGAACTTCAGGTTCGCTGCCGTTCTGCGGGGGCGATCTACTCGACGACGTCGCACCGCTCCTGCCCCGAAACCGCCGCACCTCCTGGACATGGGGGCCAGGAGGTGCGGGGCTTGTCGTGCTCCTCGGGGGTCAGGTTCGCCGCCACCGCCAGTACGGGTCACTGCGGGCCCACGGTATGGCGCGGCCCAAGGAGGCGATCTTGGTTGCCGACGGGCCGGTCAGGGGCACTTGGCCCGCATGGTGGGGCTGTACCCGTTGCCGCCCCCCATGAGGTGCCCCATCAGGCGGTAGGTGAACGTGGTGCCGCGCTTGCACCCCTTGTACAGGGTCTTCGGCCCCGGGGCGCTGTAGGTCGTGCTCGCGATCTTCTGCCAGCCCCACCAGCGCTTGCGCTGGAGTTGGATGGAGACCCGCGCGGTCCCCCGGCACCCCGGGGCCCACGAGGTCGCCGCCACGTGTCCCCTGCGCATCTCCGGCTTGTAGACGCGGATCTGGCACGAGGTCGCGGTGGTCGCCGCGGTGACGGCTGCGGGGGCCGCGGCGGCCGTGCTGGACTTCGCCGTGGGGGCCGCCTGGGCAGGGGCGCCGACCGCGAGTCCGGCGGCCACGACCGCGGCACCGAGGATGGTGGTCCTAATCGTTCGCATTGCCTCTCCTTGGTCGTACCGAATGCGGAGAACGTAGCCCCGCGCGTGTTGAGAGGCTGTTGAGAACCTGTTGAGTCCCGGCTCGCGCACAAGGACGAGGACCTAACTGAGCTTTCGTCCCGGACGTAACGGCCAAGAGCAGGAGTCGAGTGATGGCACTCCGGGCGACCCGGTCGGCATCGCCCGGACGTCTCGATGGGAGAACACCTCCTTGGGTACCAGCATCCCGCCCCTGGCCAACCTCGACCCGCAGAAGGTCGGAGACACGCTCCTACGCATCATCGCCGGCGGTTACCCAATGTCCGGGGCCAGCACCACGGCAAGCCTGGCCCGAAGAAGGCTCGACCCCGGCAACTGGACCGCAGAAGAACAGTTCGTGCATGACGTGCTGACCGCGCCGCTAGAGACCGTCTACAACGAGTGGGCTCGCGGCGGCCAGGAGCGGCCGGACCGGTGAGCACCCGCGTAGCCAGCGGTTCGCTGTGGTCACCGATCCTTCCCCACCATGGGTCAGGACTTGGGCGATACGACCGTCGAGTTCCCCCCACACCTCGTGATCTCCCACCGCTCACCGTCGGCGACTTGCGCCGCTTCCTGCTCAAAGAGGCCGTGCCCGACGACGTGCCCATCGTCGTGGGCGGAGTCGAGTTCGACGACCCGAACAAGAGGCTCATCGGGCTCGCCGACGACATCTGGCTCGATGGTGAGGGAGCACTCGGTGGCCGCCTGGTCCTGGCCGCAGCAGGAATCGGCCTAGTTGACGGTTGATTACGTGCCTCCGGTCCAGGGTCTAGGGCGAATCGTCCCTTCCCGGGGGCTGCGGTCGTACAGGTACAGGGAGGTCCGTAGCCCTCGGGGGTATAGTTCCAGTACATGATCGACATTCCGCTCTGGTCAATGACTCCTCCGGGCCCTGCTACCGGAATCCCCAGCCTGACGCTGTACGGAGCGGACATCCCGGCCTCGGGTGCGGTGGTGGTGTGCCCCGGCGGCGGTTACGCCAGACTGGCCGAGAACGAGAGCACGGACGTGGCCCTCTGGCTGGTCGCGCTGGGCGTCGACGCTTACGTGCTCCGCTACCGGGTGGCCGGGGGCGAGCCGGGCCGCGAGCCGCTGCATCCAGCTCCCTTGGACGACCTGCGCCAGGCGATGCACGTCATCCGGGAACGCGGCGCCACGCGGGTCGCCGTCATGGGATTTTCCGCCGGCGGCCATCTCGCCGCCACCCTCGCCACCTCCAAAGACGGCTCGAACGACGGGGAGCGCCCGGATGCCGTGGTGCTCGGTTACCCGGTCATCGACCTCACCGGGGCGCACTCCTCGTCCCGCCGCCGACTGCTCGGTACTGACGGCAGTGAGGAGCAGGCGACAGCCCTATCCGCCCACCTGAACGTGACGGCCGAGACGCCACCGACATTCCTCTGGCACACCGCGAACGACAATGTGGTCCCAGTCGACAACAGCCTGCTGTTTGCCGCAGCACTCGCCCGCGCCGGCACGCCGTTCGAGCTCCATGTCTTTCCCGAGGGCAAGCACGGGCTCGGGCTCGCCCAGAGCGAACCGACCGCGTCCGCTTGGCCCAGCCTCTGCGCCACGTGGCTCGCAGCCCAAGGCTTCGGCCCGCGTCCCTGATCGCCGACCGTCCGCAGGGGGCGGCGGCCTTGTGGTCCTCCTTGGGCCCGATCGCGGGCATATCACTCGAAGATGGCCTCGACCAAGGCATCCCCCGTCTCCGCCTCAGCGACCAAACCCTTTGTCGGCAGGCTCTAAGTCCCACCAGCCGAGAACGCTTCGGCCCTTATGACGCCCACCAGTCCAGCAACCAACTGCCGCGATCTGTCCGTTCTCATCCATCGTGTCAGGGAGCCATGTCGGCGAGCTGCGCACCGACAACTGCCTTGAGGCAAGACGGGCGAGCAATCCAGCTGGGGATCAATGGGCTTGGACGTCACAGGGTCGATGTCCCCATGGTCTTGTCAGTTCCGGTGAGCGCCGACCAGGCAAGTGACAGAACCGATGAGACCAGCCGCGTTGGAATCTCATCGATCTTGTCAGTTTTCCGAGTCAACACCGCCTCATCGGAACGTGGCGTGGCCGCCGAACGGGCGCTCCAACGCGCACTACGCGGCATGAGCGGAGGTCGTCCGGCGGTGTCCCACCGAAGCGTGGGTCCCTCTCGACACGTTATGTGACACCTACCGCTTGGCCGACGAGGTGATCGACGATCCGGCCGGGGCTGCGGAGTCCGGCACCCCCGCGTAGTCGGGCAGCTCGATGCCGTTGATCGCGCGCCCGACCAGCTCGGTGAACCATTCGCCGGCGAAATCGGGGCTCGGCTCGGCGTCTGGCCCGGGGACGTCGCGGCTGCGGGCGTTCAACCGGCCGATCTCCTGGTTGGCCTCGACGAACGAGCGCATCCGCGCCTCGTAGCGGGCGAACCCGGCGTCGGGGTCCCATCCGGCGGCGGCCAGCTCTCCGGCCAGCAGGTAGGCGCCGACCAGCGCCAGCCCGGTGCCCTGCCCGGACATCGGCGAGGAGCTGAACGCCGCGTCCCCCAGCAGCCCCACCCGTCCACTCGACCAGCGGTCCATCACCACCTGGGCGACCTGGTCGAGGTAGAAGTCCGGGGTGTCGTCCAGGTGCGCGAGGATGTCCGGGGTCAACCAGCCCAGACCCGCCATCCGCTCACGCAGCAGGACCTTCTGGGCCGCGACGTCACGGTAGTCGACGTCGAGGTCGGCCGAGGCGAAGTAGAACATGGCCATCGCCCGGGTGGCGTCCTGGATGGGCCGCAGGAGGGCAGCGCGCCCAGACTCCTGATCCTGGTACTCGAGCAGCCAGCGGTCCAGCCCGAACTCGTTGGGCACACTGTAGAAGGCCAGCACGTGCCCGAGGTGGCGGAGGAACCGCTCATGCGGCCCGAAGACCATCGCTCGCAGCTCCGAGTGCAACCCGTCGGCCCCGACCACCAGGTCGAAGCGCCGCCGGTCGCCGCCCGCGAAGACCACGTCGACCCCGTCCGCGTCCTGGGCGAGCCCCGCGATTCGGTCGCCGAAGACGTACTCGACGCCGTCGCGGGTGTCGTCGTAGAGCACCTGGGCCAGGTCCCCGCGCAGGATCTCGATGTCCGCGATGAACCCGTCGCCGCCGTCGTCGTCGGCACGGAAGGTCTCCAGCACTTGCCCGTCCGCGTCCACGGTGTGCGCGCCGGCGGTGTCGGTGCACGCCGCCCGCACCGCCGCGTCCAGCCCCATGCGCCCGATGACCTCCCTGGCGACCCCACGCGCGTCCACCCCCTGCCCGCCGGGACGCAGCTCAGGAGCCCGCTCCACCACGGTCACCTCGGCCCCCCGCCGGCGCAGCCAATGGGCCAGCGCGGGTCCCGCGATGCTCGCCCCCGCCACCAACACCCTGGGACCGCTCACCCGCCCGCCGGTCCGGATGGTGTGCTCCTGCTTGGAGTCGTCGACGCTCATCACTGCCTCCATATGCTTCCCCCTGCGCTGGGACGTTCCCAGCACAGGCCCACCGCTGTCGGTGTGTCCAGCCGTATGGACCACGGGTCCGCACAAAACTCATCGGCACGACCGAAATCGCGTCCACGCTCCCGCAAACGCCCTGAACTCGGCATGTGCGTGCAACGGGCATGGTCATGATCGCCTCGGCCTCGGCAGACATTGATGAGAAACGCCAACTCCGATGAGACTCACATCAGCCCAGACTGGTGCAAACCAGGCGAACCAGGCCGTCAGCTACGCCGCCACCTGAGAATTCGCCAGACCTGCGCGCAACACAGTGAGACGCTGAAAGGACCAGTGAGAACGGACACGATCCCTCCCGATGCAGGGTTAGTCCGAACGTTTCGCGAGCGGTGGCAAGCTCGGTTCGGACGATGCAAGGTTCGCCCGAACAGGACAGCTCCTCTTTGAGAACCTGCACGGCCTTGCGGCGCGTTTCTCGGGCAACTTCCGAACTCGACGAGTGTCGGCCCAACATTCCTCGTCCCTTAGGAGAAGGCCATGGCAGTCACCCTCTACGAGACCTCCAGCGGCCTGCTCATCCTCGAGCGCTGGGACGAGGTGGCATGGTCCCTTCAGGTCGCCGACCGGACGAACCTGATGGGCCGATTCGCCGAACACGCCGAGGCTTGGACCAGTGGCGATTGGGAGCCGAACGAGACCGACGGTTGGCATCCCGCGAGCGTCGACGACCTCACGGTCATAGCAACGTGGGGTGCAGTCCATGGCGTGACACTCCAGGTCCACCGGCACGAGCTTGGCGACGCGGCGCAGGACTACCTGCCTTCCCTCATCGTGAAGAGCTTCACTTACACCCGCGAGAACGCCAACCCGGCCTGGGGCATCGACGTCATCACCATCACGGCCACCGGAACGGAGGTCATCGAAGAACACACCGTCGACGGCGTCACGCGCAGCGACAGCCATAGCCGGAGCTTCGTCGATGAGTTCGAGGTGGAGCTGCACCTGCGCAGGCGCGACCTTGATTACGCCGGCGAAGGCTACGAGGGTGTCGTTTCCCACTGACATCGCATGACGAACAACACCACGCGAGACTCACTCGCAGTAACTGATAACCAAAAGTGAGTCATGGCCCCATTGCCCGTCGGCCAACGACGGTGCCGGTGGCATTCCGGTCTGGAGTGGGCATCAGTCGGTCAACCACCCAGACGGTCAAGGGGTGGGCGAGCCCCGGCCCACCTACTGCCGTGGTGGGGCGGTGGACTCGCGGATGATCAGGCGGGGCGGGACCAGGGAGATGTCCGGCTGTGACTGGCCGCTCAGTTCGGCGAGTGCCGCGTGGAAGCAGGCCCGGCCCAGTCCCACGAAGTCCATGCGTACGGTCGTCAGCGCCGGGGTCCAGAAGGCCGAGCCCGGGATGTCGTCGAAGCCCACGATGCTGACGTCCCCGGGAACGTCCTTGCCCGCGTCGTAGAGCGCCCGCCGTACCCCCTGCGCGATGTCGTCGTTGCCGCACAGGATCGCCGTCACCCCGGGCGAGCGGGCCAGCCGCTCCCCCGCCGCGTACGCCGACTCGATGTCCCACCCGCACCCCAGCACCGAGGGGATCTCCGCGCCCGCCTGCCGCAGCGCGTCGCGCCACCCCGCGTGCCGCCCGCCGGCCCGGCCCTCGGACGGGATGGCCACGTGGTGGACGGTACGGTGCCCCAGGTCGAGCAGGTGCTGGGTGGCGTCGGCGGCGGCCCGGCGCTCGTCCAGCGCGATCGCCACCCGCCCCAGATCGGGCGCGACCGGCTCGGCGGCCACCACGGCCGGGATGTGCGGCGGCAGCGCCTGCGCCACCGCCGTTCCCAGCGGGTCGAACGCGATCACCACCAGGCCGCCCGCGCTCGGATCGCTGACGTAGTCGACCGTCTGCCGGACCTCGGCCGACTCCACGACCCTGATCCCCAGCGCCACGCCCTCGGTCCTGGCGGCCTCCTCGATGCCCTGGAGGGTGGAGGCGTACCCGTACAGCATGGTGTTGGAGGTCACGACGGTGACGCCGCTGGCGCGGCCGAGGCCGAGCGCCCGGGCGGCCCGGTTGGGGCGGAAGCCCAGCCGGTCGATCGCGGCCAGCACCGCGGCCCGGGTGTCGGGCCGCACCCGGGGTGAGTCGTTCAGCACGCGGGAGACGGTCTGATGCGAGACGCCGGCCGCGGCGGCGACGTCGCGGATGCTCGGGACGGCCCCTTTACGGACATGTCGGGGGCTCGTGGTCACGGTCACATGGTAGTCGGGCCCAGGAGCGGAGGTCGGGAGCGGTTCCCGAAGCTCCAGGTCCCGGGAAGTGCCGGTCAGTCGGCGCGTACGGGCTGCTGGTAGTTGTTCAGGAGGGTGAAGTGCTCGCTCGACTCCGCCGGGATCGGGCCGATCTCCACGGGTGCGGAGGGGGAGATCAGGTCGGCGCGGTAGAGCTTGGCCGTGGCGGGGTCGTCGTTCTCGTTGGCCGCGATGATCAGGGAGCGGCGGTCCCGGGAGACGGCCGCCGTGATGATCGACGACTCGGTCGCCGGGGCGATCTCGTTCTTCACCTTCACCTCGGTGTGCTGCACGTAATCGATGTCGTTCCGGGCGAGCCGAGGGTTGATCCGCGCGGTGTAGAAGTCGTTGCTCCCGCCGGCGCAGAGCAGGTCGGTGGCGTTGATCCAGGCGAGCGGGTCGCAGTGGCGCAGGCCGCCGTCGCGTACGACGATCTTCATGCCGAACGGCAGTTGGAGCGGAGCGTCCTCATAGCGGTCCACCGTGTTCCCGAGGATGTCCAGTTCAGCCCCTTGGACCAGGTTGATCCCCACGGCCGCCCGGCTGGGGTGCGCCGCGAACCTCCCGGAGGGATGGACGGTGCCCGGGCACATGACGGCGACCGATCCCACGACGCGGTAGAAGGTGTCGTCGTTGCTGTTGGTGAAACAGGCCAGGCTGATCTTGCGCGGAGTCAGCCGGCCGTTCGGGTCCGCCGAGAAGTACTGCTGGGAGTCGCGCAGGAACCAGAACGACCCGTCGGGCGCGAATCCGGGGTACTTGTCGGAGAACGTCTCCTTGACATATCCCTTCTTGTTCGACCTGTCGGTGAGGTCCGTGAACGTCCCGGTGCCGAGGTCGAGCCAGCCGACGTGCGTCGGGTCGCCGCTGGACGGGAAGTCCACCTGGACGGCGACCCGGCGGCCGTCCGGCGAGACCGGGCTGACGCCGGGATCTCCCTCCTCACCGCACAGGCTGCGCACGACGGCCTTCTCTCCGCCCGCCGTCGCGGCGATCTCGGTCAGGAGCGGCGCGAGCGTCACGCTGGAGAAGCTCGCGACACCGGTACGGAAGGCGTCGTCGTAGGCCGTGGCCCGCCACCCGTCGTCATTCCACGAGCAGGCGACCGGCCCCTGGGCGGCGAGCACGGCCGGAAGGCTCTTCGCCGCCTCGGCCAGCGCCGTCTTCCTGGCGTCCGGAGTGGGGGTGGAGGCGCGCGGGCTCGGCTGGGACAGGGCGACGGGGCCGGAGGCCGCCGAACAGCCGGTTGCCGCCAGGAGGAGCGCGACCGCCGTCGCCGGCCAGCCACCGCTACGGGAACTCATCCAAGATCTCCTTCACGCCTTCAATGATGATCCTTAAAAGAGTGAATACCATTAACCATGTGTCGCCCATTCACCGCAAGTGGCCGCGGCAGGCGAGACCAGACAAGATGGTCGGGTGACAGCGTTGACGCGACGGGAACGACTGCGGGCCGAGCTCGAACGCGACGCCAAGGCCGCCGCCCGCAGGATCGCCGCGGAGGAGGGCATCGAGGGTCTCACCCTCGCCGCCGTGGCCCGCGGCGTCGGCGTGACGCCCCCGGCCCTCTACCGCTACTTCAACGGCAGGGCGGGCCTCATCCGCGCCATCTACGACGACATCACCGCGGAGTTCATCGACACCGTGGACCGGGCCGCGCGGCGCCAGGACCCTGACGACGTCAGCGCCCAGCTGCACGCCGCCACCCAGGCCGTGCTCGACTGGTCGCTGGCCAACAAGGTCGAGTTCGACCTGCTCATGGGAGCCGGGTTCGCCAAGATCGCCGAGTCGGAGGAGAGCATCCCGGTGATCATCGCGCGCGAGCTGGGCGGCCTGTTCGGGCAGCTGTTCGCCCGCCTGTGGAACGAGGGGCGGCTGACCTGCCCGGCGGACGAGGAGATCGACCCCGTCCTGGCAGCCCAGTTGCGCACCTACCGCTCGGAAGTCGGCCTGGAGTTCCCCATCGGCGTGGTGTTCCTCATGGTCGTCTGCTGGCGGCAGATCTACGGGCTGCTCTGCATGGCCGTGTACGGGCACCACAAGTTCGCCTTCGACGACCTGCAGCCGCTGTTCGAGCACATGATCGACGACCTGCTCGGCCTCCTCGGGCTCAAGCGGAGCCCCAACCTGCGCCTGCGGTGAAGCCGGCTCCTCCCGCAGGTGACCTCAGCCGGCGGGTGGAGGTCACCGACGTCGGGCAGCCGGATCCCGGCCTTCCTGCCGGCGGGTCAGGCCGGTCCGCCTGGCCGGTAGGCGTCAGTGTGGACGAGGCCAGGAGCATCAGCTTGCCGGCGTCCGCAGAGCCGGGCGTGATGGTCAATATCGGCGGGTGCTTGGCCTCGGCTCGGGGTGGACAAGGTAGGGAAGACCTCCACCCCAACAGGCAGGTAGGCATGACTGAACATGAGTGATCTTCTCGCCACATTGGAGGCATGAAGAAATTGCTCGCCGCCGCTGTCGCCGGCTGTCTGGTCATCGCCCCCGTTGCTCCCGCCTTCGCCGCCGCCGCAACACCCTCGCCGCAGTCCCGCCTTGACCGGCTCACCACCGAGGACGGCATGGCGGGCGCGTTGAGCCAGGTGCGGACCCCGGGCGGCACGACCGTGACCCTGCGTTCCGGCACCGCGGAGCGGGGCACCGGCCAGCCGATGATCGGCCCCGAGGGCCGGTTCCGGATCGCCAGCGTGAGCAAGCCGATCATCGCCGCCACCGTGCTGCGACTGGCCGATCAGAAGAAGATCGACCTGGACGCGCCGGTGGAGCATTATCTGCCCGGCGTGCTGCGCGGCAGAGGTGACGGTGCGGCGATCGATGGGCGGAAGATCACCGTCGGGATGCTGCTGCAGCAGACCAGTGGCCTGCCCGAGTTCCTCAACGCGATCGAGTGGAAGGAGCCGTTCCCGGACTTCCTGCGGGTGGCGCTCGCGCTCAAGCCCACGCCCCGCGGCTCGTTCGCCTACGCCAACACCAACTACCTGGTCCTCGGCATGATCGTGACCGAGGTGACCGGCAAGGACTTCCGGCAGGCGAGCCGAGATCTGATCTTGAAGCCGTACGGGATGCGGGACACGTACTGGCCGGCCAAGGGCGACTACGGCATCCGTGGCCCGCACGCCCACACCTACGGGGTGCACCCCGGCCGCCCGCAGGACGGGGAGGTGGATCTGACCGACCGGCTGCCCACGTACGAGTTCGGGCCCAGCGGCGGTCTGGTCTCCACCCCGGAGGACCTCAACCGGTTCTGGAGTAAGGCCCCGCTGGGCAAAATGATGGCCGGCACGGTGCCGGTCGAGCAGGAAGGCTGGCCCGAGGGCGCCCGCTACGGCTACGGGGTGGCCCGGATGGAGTCGGGCTGCGGCCATGCCTACTTCGGCGCCGGCGACATGGCGGGGGCCGCGGTGTTCAGCGGCCGGGACCGGGCCGGGCGCGCGGCCACCGTCTACGTCACGGGCGTCCCCGAGAAGCGGCAGCACCTGATCGACGCCTTCGTCGCCGCCATGTGCGATCGCTGAGTCTGGGTTGGCCGAGGGTGGCGCCACCTACCCCTGGGTGAGGCGGAGGACGCCCCAGTGGCTGGTGTCCAGGTAGCTTCGGCCGGTGTTGTCGTTCCAGGTCACGGCGCTGGTACGGGCGGTGCCCGAGGCGTCGTTGACCTGGGCGTCGAAGCCCAGCAGCGTCCCCGGAGCGAGGGTGATCGTGGGCAGTTCGATGGCCGCCTCGACGACGTATCCGCCGGGCACCGTCCTGGTCACCGCCTTCACGTGGTCCTTCACCCCGCCCGCGTCGAACGTCCCGCCGACCGTGATCCGGCCCGAGAAGCTGATCCGGTACTGGCCGTCGTCGTCCTCGTAGCCCTTGGTCTTGCCGTTGCCCGGGTCCACGAAGATCTCGACGGAGTCCTGCTCCCACGGGTTCGGGGACTCCTCGCTCAGCGTCGGATCGGCGACCTGGGCGAGCACGTACAGCGTGGATCCGCTCCACAGCGAGCGCACCTTGGCGGTCGCGCCGGACGTGCCCTGGATCCAGGTCGCGGTGCGGATCTCCGGCGCGGCCGACCAGGCCCGGTCCACGGCGCCGTCGAGCACGGGCGTGCGGTGGGCGGCGGAGGTGAGCTTGACGGCGGGCGCGGCGGTCACCTTCCCCGTCCAGGAGGTGCTCGCGCCGGCGGAGTCGCTCACGGTCACGTCTGTGTTGGTGCCGGTCGCGATCAGGGCCTCGACGCGGTAGCCGGTCGGCGTCGGCCGCACCGCCGCCTTGAGGCCGCCGCCGGTCCATCCGACGGCGTACGAGGTGCCGGTCCGCTTGACGACGTGCGGGGTGCCGGTCCCCTTGGCGATGTACGAGCCGCCGGTTCGTTTGACGACGTACGAGGTGCCGTCGACCGTGAACGTCACCCGGTCATCCTCCCCCGCGGTCGGATCCGTGACCTCGACCAGCACGTACAGCCCCTTGCCCGACGAGCGCGCCTGGAACCCGGCCGACACGTCCCCCACCCGCGCGACCGGCGAGTCCGGCAGCAGGTCCCACTCCAGGTCCCGCTTGCCGTCCACCTTGGGCGTCCCGGCGGGCGCCTCCAGCCGGCGCACCGCCGGGGAGAGCCGCGACGGGTCCACGACGCCCCAGTAGGCGGGCTTGGCCTGCAGGTCGTCGTCGAACAGCAGCGGCGCGTTCAGCCGCGGGATCGGCCACGACCGCAGCCAGCTCACGTCGTCGGACTCGCCCCAGACGGTCACGGAGCTGAGCTTGGCGGCCTGCCGCCGGAAGACGTCGAACAGCTCCTTGTAGCGGTGGCCCTGCTGGACGAGCAGCTCGGGCGGGATCGTGTCGTACGACGACACGAAGTCCGTGTAGACGCTGACGTCCAGCTCGGTGATCTGCTGGTCCACCCCCAGCGTGGCGAAGCGCTCGATCGTGGCCTCGACGGAGGAGGCGGGCGGGTACTCGATGTTCAGGTGGAGCTGGTGGCCCACGCCGTCGATCGGCACCCCTTCCGCCTTCAGCCGCTTGACCAGCGCGTACAGGGCCTCGCGCTTGCGCGGGAACTCGGTGTTGTAGTCGTTGATGAAGAGCTTGGCGTCCGGGTCGGCCTCGTGGGCGACGCGGAAGGCGGTGCGGATGAAGTCGAGGCCGGCGATCTCGTACCACTTGGAACGGCGCAGGCCGTCGGGCTGGTTCTCGTCCACGACCTCGTTGACCACGTCCCAGGCCGCGATCTTGCCCTTGTACCGGGTCACGAGCGTGCGCACGTGCGTCTCCAGGCGCCTGAGCAGCAGCTCCTTGTCGGCGTTCTGGAAGACCCAGTCGGGGGTCTGGCTGTGCCAGGCGAGCGTGTGGCCGCGGATCGTCATGCCGTGCCGGGTGGCGAAGTCCACCAGGAAGTCGCCGTCGGCGAAGGTGAACTCGCCCTCACGGGGCTCGGTGGCGTCCCATTTGAGCTCGTTGCCGGGCGTGACGCCGCTGAAGTGCCTGGCCAGCAGCTCACCGTGCACGCCGAGCGCGTCGGGCCTGGTGAGCGCCGAGCCCATGACGAACGGCACCTTGTCCTTGAGCGCGGGGATGTCGGTCTGGATCGGCTTGGGCTGGATGTACTTCATGGAGAAGTCGTCCAGGTAGAAGGGGAACGTGCCGGTGTCGGACTCGACATAGACGCTGAGGAAGTCGACGTCGTACGCGAGCGTGTACGTGCCGGACAGCTGCACCCACTCCCCCGCCGCCACATCCTTCGGCGAGACGACGCGCTCGTAGCTGGGGGTGCCGCCGGTCCTGCGCTCGATCGACAGGCCGAGCCGGCCCGCCGTGGCCTCCGGTCCGAGCCGCACCCACACCGACAGGGCGTATTTGTCGCCCTTGGCCATCCGGCCGAGCACATTGAGGGCGGGACCGTCCCAGGAGGCCGAGCGGCCGCTCACGGCCAGCGAGCGGCTGCCCGCGTGGGCGGCCTCCGCGCTCGGCTGGAGGGTGGCGGCGGCCCTGGACGCCCAGTCCTGCGCGGTGCCGTCCTCGAAGTCGCTGCTGACGGGCTCGCGCGTGGGGTCGCCCAGCGGGGTGACGACGATGTCGTCCAGGTAGAACTCGCCGGTGGCGTCGGAGCTCTCGGCGTAGAGCTGCACGTCGGCGGACTCGGCGGTGAACAGGTAGCTCCCCGACAGCCGCGTCCACCCGCCGTCGGTCACGGTGGCCGCCGCGACCCGCTCGTACGTGGTGCTGCCCCCGGTCGGGGTGCGCTGGACGGTCAGCGCGATCGTGGCGGCCGGCCGGCCGCTCACCTGCCGCGCGTACGCGGTCACGGTGTAGCCGACGCCCCGGACGAACGGCGCGGCGATGGACGCGCCGTGCCACGTGGCGGTCCGGCCGGTGGTCAGGAGGCTGCTCGTGCCCCCGTGGGCGGCGTCCGGCGTCACCGTGACGGAGACGCCGCCGCCGCGTGGCCCCCATCCCTGGGTGGTGCCGTTCTCGAAGTCGTAGGCGAGGTCCGCCGCCGCGTGCGCGGAGAGCACGGGCACGAGGCATAACAGGGCGGCGGCCACCAGGGCTCGAAGGGTGCGCACGATGCTCCCGATGAAAGTTTCAGCGAAGCGCCGATAAATATCAGGCGGACTGTAGATCGGCGCGCTCCCACGGTCAAGATTGCTCCTAATCTTGCAATCGCTTGTTGCAGCGTGGTGCAGTTTCACTGCAGGGCATTGACGGAGTGAGGCGGCTGAGTCAGCGTTTCATGCAACCGATTGCCGCACCCCCCATCGGCGAGGTCGCCTCATGCGCTTCCTGTTACTTCTCCCCTTGCTCGCCCTGCCTCCCGTGACAGCGGCCCCGGCGCCCGCCGCCATCGTGGTCGCGGCGGACGGTTCGGGAGACCACACGACCGTGCAGGCCGCGGTCGACGCCGTCCCCGCCGGCAACACCCGCCCGGTCACCATCCTGGTCCGCAAGGGCACCTACCGGCAGCAGGTGGTGATCCCGGCCGACAAACCGCACATCTCCCTGGTCGGCGCCACGCGGGACCCGTGCGAGGTGGTGCTCACGTTCGACGCCTCGGCGGCCGCGCAGAAGCCGGACGGCTCGGGACCGTACGGCACCTCCGGCAGCGCCTCGTACACGATCAGCGCCCCCGACTTCACCGCCCGCAACCTCACCTTCGAGAACGCCTACGACGAGGCCGCCCACGGCAACAGCCAGGCCGTGGCCGTGCGCACGACGGGCGACCGGCAGGTGTACGACAACGTGCGGTTCATCGGCAACCAGGACACCCTGTACGCCAACACCGCCTCGGCCACGACGACCGCCAGGCAGTACTTCACCGACTGCTACGTCGAAGGCGACGTCGACTTCATCTTCGGCCGCGCCACCGCCGTCTTCGACCACTGCCTGATCAAGGGCAGGACGCGCGGCAGCGCGGACAACAACGGCTACGTCACCGCCGCCAGCACCGAGCTGAGCAACCCGTACGGCTTCCTCATCTACCGCAGCCACCTCACCAGCGACGCGCCCGCCCGCACCTTCCACCTGGGCCGCCCGTGGCCGGCCGGCGGCTCCACCACGGCCCGGGGCCAGGTGCTGGTGCGCGAGTCGTGGCTGGGCCAGCAGATCAAGGACGCCCCCTGGACCGACATGTCCGGCTTGAGCTGGCGGGACGCCCGCCTGTCCGAGTACCGCAACCACGGCCCCGGCGCCACCGTCAACGACGACCGGCCGCAGCTCACGTCCGACCAGGCCGCCGCCTTCACCCCGGAGCGGTACCTGGCGGGCGCCGACGGCTGGAACCCGATCCGCCGCCACCGCCCCGTCCCGCGCGAGCCCGGCCGCGAAACGCTCCCCCGCGACGACGGCTGGGCCGCGGCCACCACCGGCACCACCGGCGGCTCGGCCGCCCGCCCCGAGGACGTCCACGTCGTCAGGACCAGGGCCGAGCTGGTCGCGGCGCTCGGCGACCCCGCCGACAACACCCCCAGGATCGTGTACGTAAAGGGCGCCATAGACGCCGACACCGCCCCCGACGGCACCCCGCTGACCTGCGAGGACTACGCCGTCAACGGCTACGGCCTGCCCGCCTACCTGGCCGCGTACGACCCGGCCGTCTGGGGCCGGACCAGCGTCCCCTCGGGCCCGCTGGAGGACGCCCGCAAGGCGTCGTACGCGAAGATGGCCGAGCACGTCACGGTCACCGTCGGCTCCAACGTCACCCTCATGGGCCTCGGCGCGGACGCGGCGCTGAAGAGCTTCGGCGTGCGCGTCAGCAACGCCGACAACGTCATCGTCCGCAACCTCACCATCACCGACACCTCCGACTGCTTCCCGCAGTGGGACCCGACCGACGGCGCGGACGGCAACTGGAACGCCTCCTTCGACAACGTCGAGGTCTCCGGGTCCACGCACGTCTGGCTCGACCACAACACGCTCAACGACGGCGACAACCCGGACGCGGGCCAGCCGCGCTACTTCGGCCGCCCGTACCAGGTGCACGACGGCCTGCTGGACGTGGTCCGCGCCTCCACGTACGTGACGCTCTCCTGGAACCACCTCAGCGACCACGACAAGGTCACCCTGGTCGGCAACACCGACAGCCCCACGCGGTACGGCGAGGAGGACAAGCTCAAGGTCACCCTGCACCACAACTACTTCGAGGGCCTCGGCCAGCGCACGCCCAGGGTGCGCTTCGGCCAGGTGCACGTCTACAACAACTACTACAAGGGCGGCGACGGCCACGGCTACAGCATCGGCGTGGGCTTCGGTTCCAAGGTCTACGCCGAGAACAACGCCTTCGACGGCATCGCGGCGGACAAGGTCCTGTCGGTGTTCAACGGCACCGCGATCACCGCGAAGGGCAACCTGGTGGACGGCGCGCCGGCCGACGTGGTCGCCGCGTACAACGCCGCGCACGGCACGGCCATCGGGTCGGACGCCGGCTGGACCCCGGCGCTGTTCACCCGCGTCCACCCGCCGCAGGCGCTGCGCGCCCTCGTCCCGGCCAGAGCCGGAGCGGGCCGCCTGCGCTGAGGCCGCCCGAGCCCGATCAGCTGACGGGGCCGAAGGTGGGAGTGGCGCGGCCACCTTCAGCCCCCATGGCACCCCCGGGCCTGGCCTAGCCTCGAAGACATGGACAGGGAGAACCCACTCGGCCAGTTCCTGCGGGCCCGCCGCGAGCTGCTCCAGCCGGAGGAGGCCGGCGTGCCGGTCACGACCCGGCGCCGCGTGGCGGGGCTGCGCCGCGAGGAGGTCGCCCGGCTCGCGGGCGTGAGCACCGACTACTACGTACGGCTGGAGCAGGGCCGCGAGCGCCACCCCTCCGCCCAGGTGGTCGACGCGCTCGCCCACGCGCTGGCCCTGGAGGAGGACGCGGTCGCGCACCTGCACCGGCTGGCCCGCCCGGTCCGGCGCAGGCGGGCGTCCGCCAGGCGGGAGCGGGTCAGCCCGAACCTGCTGCGCATGATGGAGGGCTGGCCGCACACCCCCGCGGTGGTCCTGGGCCGCTGCCTGAACGTGCTGGCCGCCAACGCGCTCGGCAGAGCCTTGTTCGACGGCCACGCCTACAGCGGGGACCTGGTCCGGCTGGTGTTCCTCGACCCGGACGCGCGGGAGTTCTATCCCGACTGGGACCGGGTGGCGGTCAACACGGTCGCCGGGCTCCGCGCCGGCGCGGGCACCGACCAGGACGACCCGCTGCTGATCGAGGTGGTCGGCGAGCTGTCGGTCAAGAGCGAGGCCTTCCGCAGACTGTGGGCCCGCCACGACATCCGCCAGAAGACCCACGAGACCAAGCGCTTCCGCCACCCCTTGGTGGGCGAGCTGACCCTGCACTACGAGTCGCTGACCGTGAACAGCGCTCCCGGGCAGCAGCTCGTCGTCTATCAGGCCGACCCGGGCAGCCCGTCGGAAGAGTCGCTGTCCCTGCTGGGCTCCCTGACCGCCGGCTGAACAACCCTGCACCGACCGCGCCCCGGCCGGGGCGCCATTTCGCCATGCCCGTCTACCTATTACCAAGGGAACTGACTGATATGACAAAGATCGTCCTGATCACCGGCGCCAGCAGCGGCATCGGCCAGGCCACCGCGACGCGCCTCGCCCGCGAGGGTCACCACCTGGTCATCGGCGCCCGCCGCGAGGACCGGCTGGCCGCCGTCGCCGAGGACATCAGGAACGAGGGCGGCAGCGTGGAGGTGCGCCGCCTCGACGTGACGGATCGCGCGGACGTCACGAGGTTCGTCGACACGGCCGCGAAACAGCACGGCCGGGTGGACGTGATCGTCAACAACGCGGGGGTGATGCCGCTGTCCCGGCTGGACTCGCTGCTGGTGGACGAGTGGGAGCGCATGATCGACGTGAACGTGCGCGGCCTGCTGCACGGCATCGCCGCGACGCTGCCCCACTTCCAGCGGCAGGGCGGCGGCCACTTCGTCACCGTCGCCTCGATCGGCGCGCACCAGGTGGTGCCGACGGCCGCGGTCTACTGCGCCACCAAGTACGCCGCCTGGGCGATCACCGAGGGGCTGCGCCAGGAGCTGGACCCGAGCATCCGGGTCACCACGGTCTCCCCGGGCGTCGTGGAGTCGGAGCTGGCCGACACGATCACCGAGCCGGGCGCGCAGGAGGCGATGCGCGCGTACCGGGCGGCTTCGATCCCGCCGGAGGCCATCGCCGACGCCATCGCGTACGCGATCGGCCAGCCTGTGGAGGTGGACGTGAACGAGATGATCATCCGCCCCGCCAGGCAGCGCTGACGGGGCGGGACGGGGTGGGGGCGCGCCGAGGCGCGCCCCCACGCGGCGTCACGGACCGTAGGCCTTGACCTCCAGGAGGCCCACGGAGTTGCTGCCGTTACCGGTGAGCAGGACCCGCAGGCGGGTCGTGCTCGTGGCGTTGAAGGTGACGCTGTTGTAGGCGTTCTTGGTCAGCGTGTACGCCGAGGCGCCCGGCACGTCCACGTACGCGCTGCCGTTCCAGTACTGCAGCTTCCACGACGCGGGCATGTCGATCCCCTCGTCGTCGTCGAAGAAGTACACCTCGGCCCGGTTCAGGTTCTGCGCCGAACCCCAGGTCAGGTCCACCCACTGCTGCCCGGTCTCCGGCCAGCAGCCCCAGCGCGGGTTGACGGTGTCGTTGGACGACGGCGGGTCGATCCCGTCGTTGATCGCGGCCACGCTCTCCCACGACGAGGTGTTCGACGCCGACGGCGTGGCCGACGACGCCAGGTTGGTGGGATTCGGCTGCTGCGTCCCGCCCCGGTTGAACACCTTGATCTCGGTGAGCCCCGTCCTGGCCCCGGAGGCGGCCGTGGCCAGCACCCGCAGGCGCTGCGTGCTGACCGCCGAGAACTGCACCACGTTGTAGTTGGCCCGCGGCGCGGAC
This sequence comes from Nonomuraea sp. NPDC052116, assembly GCF_040680035.1. Classification (NCBI taxonomy): domain Bacteria; kingdom Bacillati; phylum Actinomycetota; class Actinomycetes; order Streptosporangiales; family Streptosporangiaceae; genus Nonomuraea; species Nonomuraea sp. NPDC052116. Next base: position 17,802 of record NZ_JBFAWA010000002.1, read on the forward strand.
GGCGTCTTGGCCTGGCCGGGCACGCTCACCCAGGCGCTGCCGTTGTAGTACTGGATGTCGTACGACGCCGGCGCCCGGTAGGTGGCGCTGGCCGGGCGGCTGTCCTTGAAGTAGAGCCGCACCTCGTTGACCGTCTTGGCGGAGCCGAAGTTCAGCTCGTACCAGTCCTGCCCAGCGGTCGTGCCGCCCCAGAACGGCTCGTTGATCGGGAAGCCGTCCACCGCGCCCGCGGTGGTGCTGCCCGAGGCCGTGGTGGAGGCCGTGGCGGTGGCGCCGGAGGCGAGGTTGGTGAGGTTGGCGGTCAGGTCGACGCCGGCTTTGGCCAGCATGTCGACCATGCGGGCGCTGTTCTGGGTGACCTGCGCGGGCGCCTGCAGCCCGGGCACCGCCACGTGGTAGGTGACGGACCCGCTGGTGGTGACGTCACCGGTGGCCGGGTCCCACGTGAACGGCACCAGCGACGACACCGTGGCCGCCCGGTTGCCGTTGATGTAGATCGAGTAGCCCTCGGGCACGCCCGGGTAGCGCACGACGCCGTCGGACGGGTCGTCCCAGACGATGGTCAGGTCGGCGTTGCGGTAGCGCAGGTTGTTGACGGTGAAGTGGGTCCAGCCGATGTTGATCGGCGAGAGCTCCACCTTGGCGTCGTTGCGCGGCCGCAGGCCGGCGACGTCCTCGACCACGGTCCAGTTGCTGCTGCCCAGGATGTTGTGGTGGATCCACGAGCGGTACGTGATGGACGAGCCGTTCCAGTCGGCCCAGAACTCGTTGGCGTCCGGCCACTGGGTGTTGCCGTTGATGTACTGCGCCCAGGCGTTCCAGTAGAGCAGCTTCTTGTACCAGGTCGGGTCGATCCACTCGTTGGGGTAGTTCCGCAGCACCGAGGAGAGCAGGCGGAACTGCACCGTGGAGTTGATCGTGGAGAAGTTGTTGCTGCCGGTGCCCGAGGCCGCCTTGTCGGCCTGGTTGGCGGTGTAGAAGGGGAAGATCGGGTACTGCGCCGGGTCGTCGAACAGGCGCAGGGCCTGCTTGTAGGTGGAGGTGTTGGGGATCGCGCCGACGGCGAACGGGTAGTAGTTGTTGATCTCCTTCCACGGCACCCACTCGTTGGTGGACTTCAGCCGGTGCTCGAAGAGTTGCCTGTTCGGGTTCCACAGCACGTTGACGATGGCGTTCTGGATCTGCGTGGCCAGCGTGCGCATCTCGTTGGCCTTGGCCGTGTTGCCGACCGCGTCGTACGCCTGCGCGGCGGCCAGCGCCCCGCTGTACTGGTAGGCGGACTCGGCGCGGTCCATGTTGCCCGGCTTCCAGTGGAAGGACACGGCGTCGGCGTCGTTGCCGGTCAGGGCGCCCCAGTCGTACTCGATGAGCTTGTTGTTGTCGTGGTCGTAGTAGGAGAGCTGGCCCTTGACGTCCTGCTCGGCGTAGCGGGCCAGGTTCGCGGCGATGGCGGGCTGGCCGCCGTGGATCTGGTAGCTCTTCCAGGCCGCCTCGCCGATGTACTGCGTGTAGCTGTTCGACCAGTTCTCCGGGTCGCCGGGGTTGTCCAGGAAGCGGCCGTTCTTGGAGATCTGCCCGACGCTCAGCCAGTCGCCGTACGAGTAGATCGGGTTACGCAGGTACTTGAGGTCGTCGATGTGCATGGGCTGGGTCAGCGCGATCGCGTTGTTGTAGCCCAGCGCGCCCTCGACGGAGGTGGGGAACTGGAAGGTCTGTCCGGGGATGTCCGCGTCCAGGTTGTTGAAGCGCATCAGCCACCAGCGGTAGTAGATGTTCTTCTTGATGCCGGGCTCGGGGACGTCGATGTAGGGGATGTTGTCGGCCCACCACTTGTTGTAGGCCCGCACGTGCGTGGCGAACGCGGTGGCGGGCGTGTAGCCGGCGTAGGCGTCGTAGTCGGTGCGCGAGGCCGGGATCTCGTTGGTGACGAAGCCCATGACGACCTTGACGGTCGTCGTGGCCCCGGCGGCGATCGTGACGGACCTGTTCAGCCCGCCGCTGGAGACGGTGAACCCGTCACCGGTCAGCCTCGGGTAGAGGGTGGTGAGGTTGTTGTAGGCGTTCACCTGGCCGGTCAGCTCGCTGCCGCTGCCGGAGGTGGCGTACGGCGAGGTGGCCCGCAGCTGCAGCGTCGTCGAGGCGGAGCCGCCGTTGGTGATGGCCAGGTTGGCCACCGCCACGTTGTTGTCGGTGATGAACTTCGTCTGGTCGATCGTGATCGAGCCGCTGGTGTGCCGGCTCTTCCAGTAGCTGGGCGCCTGCCAGCGCGAGTTCACCTGTTCGGTGAACGTGCCGGGGGTGACGGCGACGGTGAAGGCGTTGTTGTTGTTGATGCTCTCCCAGTACGCCACCTGCCCGGCGAAGCCGAGCGTGCCGGGCGTGTGGGTCTTCATGAACAGCGCCCGGCCGCGCGTCATGAGCCACGTGCCGGCCGGGTCGTTGCCCGAGCGGGCCAGCAGCCGGTCCATCCAGAAGTCGGTGCCGGAGCTCTCGGCGTCGTAGATGGCCTGCATCGTGTTGCCGGTCGTGTACGACCCCGGCGGAGCGGGGACGGCCGGACCGCTGAAGGTCGGATAGCCGATGGTCTGGTCCGCGTGCGCCGGCGCACCGGCGACGACCAATCCCGCCACCAGCAGCAGGGCTAATAAGGCGCGCCTCATGAGAAGGCCCTCCATTCGAGCACACCGGTCGAGAAGCCGGACTTGGAGGTGATGTTCAGCCGCAACCGGGTTGTGTTGACCGAGGTGAACGTCGTGGTGTTGAAGGTGTTGCCCGCCACGCCGCAGGACGACTGGCCGGGCACGTTGACGTAGGCGCTGCCGTTCCAGTACTGCACCTGGCAGGAGGCCGGCAGGTCGATGCCCAGGTCGTCGTCGAACCAGTAGGTCTGGATCTTGGAGATGTTCTGGGCGCTGGGCCAGCGGTACTCGATCCACTCGGTGCCCTGGTGGTCCCAGTTGCCGTAGGCGCCGTGGCTGTGGTCGGCCGAGTTCGCCGGGGTGTAGCCGTCATTGATCGCCCCGAGCGTCTCCCAGGACGAGACGTACGAGGTGTAGGGGGTGGCGCTGGTCGCCAGATTGCCCGGGGTGGTGGGGCCGCCGCTGGTCTGGACGACCTTCTGCATGGTGCCGTCGGCGTTGAAGTAGAGCTTGTCGATGGTCACCGAGCGGCGGAAGTTGCCTCCGCCCGGGGCGGCGGCGTTGTGGTAGACCATGTACCACTGGCCCTTGTACTCGATGATCGCCGGGTGGTTGGTGGTCGAGCTGACCTGGTCGAGCACGACGCCGCGGTGCGTCCAGGGGCCGAGCGGGTTGCTGGCGGTGGCGTACCTGATGCAGGCGTAACCCGGCGCGGAGCAGGCCGAGTCGTTGGCCGCGTAGGCGAGGTAGTAGACGCCGTTGCGCTTGAACATCCAGGGGGCCTCCCAGAAGTTCGACACGCCGCTCGGGGTGACGACCGAGCCGTTGAGCGAGGTCATGTTGGCGTTGAGCTTGGCCGCGCGCAGGCCGTAGTAGGAGCCCCAGTACATGTAGACCTGGCCGTCGTCGTCGGTGAAGACGGTGGGGTCGATGTTGAGGGGCGAGGAGTTGGGGGTGCTGTCGCTGATCAGCGGGCCGCCCTTGGCGTCGCGGAACGGGCCGAGCGGGCTGTCGCCGACGGCCACGCCGATGTCCATCCAGCCGGCGCCGTTGCCGTTGACGGGGACGTACCAGTAGTACTTGCCGTCGGCGCCGCGCTCGACCTCGCCCGCCCAGGCGTCGGCGCCCGCCCAGGAGAAGTTCGAGATCGAGAGCTTGGCGCCCTGGTCGGTGAAGTTGGCGGCGTCGGTCGAGGTGAAGACGTGCCAGTCGCGCATGACGAAGTTCGTGCCGCCCGCGGGGGCCTCGTCGTGGCCGGTGTAGAGGTACAGGGTGTCGCCCACGACCAGCGCGGCCGGGTCGGCCGTGTAGATCGAGGTGGTGATCGGCGCGCCCGCGTACGCGGGCGTCGCGTTGCCGAGGATGAGCACGAGTGCCGCGGTGAGGGCCGCTGCCCAGCGTCGTCTCATGTGTTCGCCCCTTACAATCTAGCGATTGCTTTTGTTAGCGCTAACATCACGGACAGGGATCGAAGCGGTGAACCTAAAAGGTTTTCGGGAAAGTAGAACGACCGGACAGGGGCTGTCAATCGGCCACTGCAACTGTGTGCATGGCCTTCCAACTGGGCCTATCTGGCCTGACGGTCGCTGATCAGCTCGCGAGCCACCTCGTTACAGTTTCATAACACAGAAAAGGTTTTCGACTCGACTGTCATCGAGCGCAGGACGCGCCTCCGCTGAAAGACCGCTCTCCCGTGAGAAGTTCGTCTGAGTGCAGGAACGCCAGAAGGAACTCCAGTGGGACACGATCACGAAGGTCAGCGGGTCAGCCGGCGGCGGCTGATCACCGGCATCAGCTCGCTCGGGCTCGGCGCCGTACTGTCGGCACCCGGCGCCCGGGCCGGGGCGGCGTCGAGGACGGCCACCGGGGATCTCGCCTCGCTGCTCGCCGGCTCGCGGGTGTGCAAGCTGACCCCGACGGCGACGCAGGGACCCTATTACTTCGACGCCGACAAGATCCGCAGCGACATCCGGGAGAACAAGCCGGGTGTGCGGCTGCGGATGGGCATCAGGGTGCAGGACAGCGAGACGTGCTCGGCCATGGGCAACGCCGTCGTGGAGATCTGGCACTGCGACGCCGCGGGGGTCTACTCGGGGGCGGAGAAGGAGTCGAAGGACGACGCCGCCAGCGGCCCTCCCCCGGGCGGCTTCACCGACGTGGCCTTCATGAGCGACATGAAGCCCTCGGACGGCTACCGTTACCTGCGGGGCGCGCAGGTCACCAACGCCGACGGCATCGTGGAGTTCACGACCATCTGGCCGGGCTGGTACCCGGGCCGGACGGTCCACATCCACACCATGGTCCACTTCAGCGACCGGCGCGTGCTGAACACGCAGATCATGTTCGACGACGCGCTCAACGCCAAGGTGCTGGCCACGCCGCCCTACGCGGCGCACACCGGGCGCGACACCTTCAACAGCGCCGACAACATCTTCCGGGACGGCATGATGCTGCAGGTCATCGAGGACGGCGACGGCTACCTGGGCACGATCATCCTGTCCGCCGACTCCGATACCGACGGCGGCTGACCCCGTCCCCAACTCATGAGAACTTCATCCGCGGTAAAGGAGGTCCCAAGAGGTCCCGTCCTACGGTGAGGTCCGGAACACCACAGCATCCCGGACAAGGACACCATAGTGGGACACGATCACGAAGGTCAGCGCGTCAGCCGGAGACGGCTGTTCGCCGGCATCAGCTCGCTCGGGCTCGGCAGCCTGCTGGCGGCCTGTTCGAGCGCCGAGGGCACGGCGACCGTCACGACGTCCACGGGCGCGAGCGTGACGCCGGCCGCCACCACGGCCAAGGACCTCACCTCGCTGTTCGACGGGGCCGGCACCTGCAAGCTGACCAGCACCACGACGCAGGGGCCCTACTACTTCGACGCCGACAAGATCCGCAGCGACATCCGCGAGGACAAGCAGGGCGTGCGACTGCGGGTGGCCGTCAAGGTGCAGGACAGCGAGACGTGCAAGCCGCTGGGCAACGCGGTCGTGGAGATCTGGCACTGCGACGCGGCCGGGCTCTACTCGGGGGCCGAGGCGGCCTCGACCGGCGGGGGCGGCGGCAACCCGCCCGGCGGAGGCAATCCCCCGAGCGGCGCGCCCACCGGCGCCCCGCCGAGTGGTGGTCCCGGTGGTGGTCCCGGTAACGGTGGGGGCGACATGGCGGATCTGACGCCCACCGACGACAAGCGCTACCTCCGCGGCGCGCAGGTCACCAACGCCGACGGCATCGTGGAGTTCACCACGATCTGGCCGGGCTGGTACCGGGGGCGCACGATCCACATCCACGCCATGGTCCATTTCAGCAACCAGCGGGTGCTGACCACGCAGATGATGTTCGACGAGAAGCTCAACAGCGTGGTCATGGCGAAGTCGCCGTACTCGGAGCACACGGGGCGCGACACGTTCAACGACAACGACAACATCTACGACGACAGCATGCTCATGAAGATCACTCAGGAGGACGACGGCTACCTCGGGGCCATCGTCTTCTCCGCCGACTCCGACAAGGACGGCGCCTAGACCCGCCGGGCCGGTCATCCGGATAGGTGGCGATCGGGAGGGTGCGGGGAGATTCGCCGGACCAGCCGCGTGGTAGCGTGCCGGACCCCCTAGGGTGGTTTCCGTTCTCGATGAGAGGAAGATCCGGTGAGCGGTACCGGTGGGCGTACGATCCCCGCGGTCGTCGACAGCCCGACCCCTCCAGCGCCGCCGTCCAACGGTCTGGCGCGCTGGTTGCTGCAGCTTCGCGTGCAGCCGACGGGCCCGGAGACGACCGAGGCGCACGCCGAGCCGCAGGCCTGGTGGAAGGTCATGTGCCTGACCGGCGTCGACTACTTCTCCACGCTGGCCTACCTGCCCGCCATCGCCGCGCTGGCGGCCGGCGCCTTATCGCCGCTGGCCACGCTGCTCATCGTGGCGCTGACGCTGCTCGGCATGCTGCCGATGTACCGGCGGGTGGCCCGGGAGAGCCCGCACGGGCAGGGCTCGGTGGCGATGCTGGAGCGGCTGTTGCCGTTCTGGCGGGGCAAGCTGTTCGTGCTGGTGCTGCTGGGGTTCGTGGCCACGTCGTGGATCATCACGATCACGCTGTCCGCGGCCGACGCGTCCGTGCACGTCGTGGAGAACCCGTTCTTCCCGAGCTTCCTGCACGGCCACGAGGTCCTGCTGACCTCGGTGCTGCTGCTGGTGCTGGGCGGGGTGTTCCTGCTCGGGTTCAGCGAGGCGGTCGGCGTGGCCATCCCGCTGGTCGCGATCTTCCTGGTGCTGAACGCGGTCGTCGTCGCCGTCGGCCTGGGCGACGTCTTCACCTCGCCGGACGCGCTCTCCCGCTGGACCGACGCGCTGACCAGCGGCACGGGCGGCTTCGGCGGACTCATCGGACCGGCCGTCCTGGCCTTCCCGCTGCTCGTGCTGGGCCTTTCGGGGTTCGAGACGGGCGTCAGCATGATGCCGCTGGTGGCCGCCGCCGGCAAGACCGCCGAGGAGCAGTTGGAGTCCCGCGTCGCCAACACGCGCAAGCTGCTCACCTGCGCCGCGCTCATCATGAGCGTCTACCTGATCGCGACCAGCTTCGTGACGACGGTGCTCATCCCGGCCGAGAAGTTCCGGCCCGGCGGCGAGGCCAACGGCAGGGCGCTGGCCTACCTGGCGCACGAGCGGCTCGGCGAGATGTTCGGCACGGTCTACGACATCAGCACGATCCTCATCCTGTGGTTCGCCGGCGCCTCCGCGATGGCCGGCCTGATCAACATCGTGCCGCGCTACCTGCCCTCGTACGGCATGGCGCCCGACTGGGGCCGCGCCGTGCGGCCCGTGGTGCTGGTCTACACGGGCATCTGCGTGGTGCTCACCATCGCGTTCGACGCCGACGTGGACGCCCAGGCCGGCGCGTACGCCACGGGCATCCTGGCCATGATGGTCTCCGGCGCGGTCGCGGTGACGATCTCGGCCATCCGCCGCCGCCAGCGGGCCGCCACGGCCGGCTTCTCGGTGCTCACCCTGGTGCTGGTGTACGCGCTGGTGGAGAACATCCGGGAGAAGCCCGACGGCATCGCCATCTCCGCGCTGTTCATCCTGGGCATCATCGCCATCTCGCTGATCTCGCGCGTCTCACGGACGACCGAGCTGCGGGCCGACCGGATCGAGTTCGACGAGGCGGCGCGGCGGTTCATCGCCGACTCGCTCGACTACGACGACGCGCTCAACATCATCGCCAACCGCCGCCAGGCGGGTGACGCGGCCGAGTACGCCGAGAAGGAGGCCGAGCAGCGCGGGGTCAACCCGGTCCCGGGCCGGGCGGACATCATGTTCCTGGAGATCGACGTCATCGACCCGTCCGGCTTCAGCGACGTGCTCCACGTGCGCGGCGTGGAGGTGGACAAGTACCGCATCCTGCGCGCGGAGAGCCCGGCCGCGCCCAACGCCATCGCCGCCGTCCTGCTCGCGCTCCGCGACGCCGGGGGCGTGCGGCCGCACTGCTACTTCGCGTGGGCGGAGGGCTCGCCGCTGGTGCACCTGTTCCGCTATCTCATCCTCGGCCGCGGCGACACGGCGCCGGTCGTACGCGAGATCCTGCGCAAGAGCGAGCCCGACCCCGCCAACCGGCCCGGCATCCACGTCGGCGGCTAGCGGGCCCCGTCACGCCCAGCGGGCGCCGAGCCAGGCGAGGGTGGCGCGGCGGGAGTGCTCGCGCCGCTCCCGCAGGTGCGGCGCGTGCGCCGGTCCGGGAAGCACCGCGGTGCGCGTCCAGTAGCCCAGGAGCGCCACCAGCAGGGCGTCCACGCCCGCTGGTGCCGCGCCCCGCCCGAGCGGGTGCCCGGCGAAGACCTCCTCCGGGTCGGGATCCCCGAGCTCGGACTCCAGCAGCAGGCAGACGAGGTCCACCCAGTCCGGCCCGGCGCAGGCCCGCCCCCAGTCCACGAGCCGGGCCGTGCCGCGCTCGTCGATGAGGATGTTGTCGAACCGCGGATCGAAGTGGAGCATCGTGTCGCCGGTGACCAGCGACTCCCATTCCCGCTCGACCTCCGCCAGCCTGGCCAGGTGGTCGCGTTCCCACGCGCCGAGCCGGGCGGCGCCCGGGTCCTGCCACAGCTCGCAGCGGCCCTTCATGCGCGCGGCGACGGTCGGGAGGCCGTCGACCGGCGCCGGGGTCAGCTCCCTGGCGCAGACCGTGAGCAGGTCCAGCGCCGCCGCCAGCTCCTCGGGGCGCCACGGCTCGTGCGGCACCCGCCCGGGCGCCAGTTCGGAGCAGATCAGGAGCCAGCCGTCCCTTTCGTCCGTGAACAGCAGGCGCGGCGCGGGCACCCCGGGAGGCAGCGCCGCGCTGACGGCGGCCTCCTCCCGGTAGCTGTCCGCGTCCCCGCCGTCCGCCGGGACGGCCTTGACGAACACGCGTTCCCCGCCGGCGAGCGCGGCCACGCCGAGCACGCCGTCCGAGAAGCCGCCCCGCCGCTCCTCGAAGCCGCGCACGGCGCCCAGCCTGCGCTCCACCTCGGCCACGAGCGACGGGGGCAGCTCGGCGAAGTCACGCCGCCGGATCGGCCTCATCCTCCCTGTCCATTTCCGCCCTGCCCATTTCCATGGGGCCCCGATCGAGCGCCAGCTTGGCAATGCGGAATCGGGCGCAGCGCGCCTCGAGCTCGTACACGTCCTGCGGAGTCCACCATTCGATCATGGGCACCAAGGTCATCCCATGCCACCCGTTAAAGCGATCGACTTGGCGGAGACTTTTCACGCCAGCAACTCGACCGTGCCCCGCTCGCCGTCCACCCTGATCCGGTCGCCGTCGCGCACGCGCATGGTGGCGTTGCCGGTGCCGACCACGGCGGGGATGCCCAGCTCACGCGCCACGATCGAGGCGTGCGACAGCGGCGCGCCCATGTCGGTCACCACGGCCGCCGCGCGGGGGAACATCGGGGTCCAGCCCACGTTCGTGAGCGTCGTGACGAGGATCTCGCCCGGCTTGAGCCGGTCGCCCTCCTCGGGCCCCGAGATCACCCGGGCGATGCCCTCGACGATGCCGGGGGCGCCGGGGAAGCCCTTCACGGTGTCGCTCACCGGCACGACCGTGCCGCGCGCGTCGTAGACGTCGACCCGCCGGGCGGGGTCGGCGGCCCAGCGCACGGGGTCGAAGTGGCCGACGATCAGCGCGGGGTAGAGCGGCAGGGCCGCGTACCGCTCGTAGGTGGCCCGCCGCACCGGCACCCGCTCCAGCGCGGACGGATCGCCCCGCAGCAGGGCCTGCAGCTCGTCGAGGTAGAGGAAGAACACGTCGTCGCCCCGGCCCGACAGCTCCCCGGCCCGTACGGCGAAGGCCCGCAGCACCCAGAACGCCCGCATGTTCTCCGAGCGCGCGGACTCGCGGTCCCGCACGACGGCGTTCCACCGCTGCACCCTGGCGCGCATCCTGGCCTCCTGGCGCGGATAGCGCCCGGCGAAGCGCGCCCACGCCTCCTCCCTGGCCTTCCGCTGCCGCGCGAGCAGCGCCTCGGTGTCGGCCCGCAGGTCACGCAGGCCCGCGAGCTGGGCGTCGATCCAGGCGTCGTCCTCGCCGGGCCGCGGGATCGACACCTCGAACTCGTGGGGGCCGCGATGCCCGTACGCGCGGGCGAACTCGTCCCTGGTGATCTCCCCGCGCGCCAGCCTGGACAGACCCATCACCGGCCCCAGGCTGGCCAGCTCGCCATCGGTGTTGACGCCGGTCAGCATGGCCTCGGCGTCGACCTCGCCCATCATCTTGCGCAGCCGGTCGCGGGTCCAGACCAGGGTGGCGCCGCCCTGGCGGCCGGCGGCCTCCAGCATGCGGCAGGAGGTGACCATGTGAGGCTTGATCTCGCGTTCCCACAGCTCGGCCAGCTCGGGGCCCGACCCGGTGGCGGCGATCGTGGCGCGCAGCTCCTCGCAGCGCCGCTGGGAGGTGTCCAGGAACGCGCGCATTCCGTTGAGGTTGGTACGCACGCGGCGCCGGACGCCGACCGCCATGGGCAGGACCCGCTTGATGATCTCCCAGCGCGACACCGGCACCATCGGCACGCTGAGCCCCGGCGGCAGCTTGCCGAAGATCTGGTCGACCGTGCTCAGCCTGCCGCGCATGCCCAGGGCGCCGGCGATGGAGTGGACGACGCTCAGGTTCATGTAGAAGCGGCCGCCGATGTTGCCGACCATGTCGAAGCCCGGCAGGGCCGAGGCGGACATGGCCTCGTGGATGAACAGCCGCACGAACGACCACGTCATGGGCGTCATCACGTCGGGGATGGCCTCGCCCAGGTTGCCGCCGGTCCACAGGTATTCGCCCTTGAGGCTGTCGTTCCACTCCTCGACCTGCGGCTTGAGGCCGGTGATCGGGCGGGCCTGGACGATGGCGAACCTCCCGTCGCGCCTGGCCCACTCGACGTCCATCGGCGTGCCGTACAGGCTCTGGATGCGCGTGCCGATCGCGGCCAGCTCCACGGCCTGCGCGGCGTCGAGCACGGCCGCGCGCCGCAGGTCCTCCGGGACGGGCTGCTCGCGGGTGCCGTCGGGGGTGCGGACGGTCATGACCGTCTTGTCGCTCACCTGCTCCTGGGTCACGGCGCCGCCGGACACGACGACCGTGTCAGGGGTGACCTGGCCGCCGACGACCGCCTCGCCGAGCCCCCAGGAGGCGTTGACGACGGTCTCGTCACGGGCGCCGCTGACCGGGTTCGCGGTGAACATGATGCCGGCCGCGTCCGCGTCCACCAGCTCCTGGACCACCACGGCCAGCGCCACGTCGTCGTGGGGGACGCCGTTCTGGTCGCGGTAGGCGACGGCGCGCGGGTTCCACAGCGAGGCCCAGCAGCGTCTGACCGCGTCGAGCAGGGCGTCGCCCCTGATGTTGAGGTAGGTGTCCTGCTGGCCGGCGAACGACATGTCCGGCAGGTCCTCGGCGGTGGCGGACGAGCGCACGGCCACCGGCACGTCGTCGCCGAGCGCCTCGTACGCCCGGCGGATCTCCGCGGCGAGCCCGGCGGGCATGTCGTACTCGGCGAACAGCGTCCGCGGGTCCTCCGCGTGCGGGATCTCGTCGCGGAAGGCCGACACGAACGCCCGGTAGGCCTCGGTCGTGATGTGGAACCCGGCGGGAACGGGCAGCCCCGCCCTGGTCAACCTGGCCAGCGACGCGCCTTTGCCGCCGACGGTCGCGAGGTCGGCCGCCGCGTCGTCGAGAGGGAGTACGGCCTTCACGTCACACGCTCCTTTGCGCCTTTTGCGGGCCGCCCATGGAGGCCGCCAGCCGCTGCTCGGCGATCTCCTGCGCGGCGGCGAGGAAATCGAGGGTGGCCCGCGCGACGGCGTCCGCGTCGTCGCCGGACAGGGTGCGGCCCGTGCTCATGGCCCGGTCGATGGTGTCGGCCACCAGGAACGCGATCCGGTCGGCGGACTCCTCCGCCTCCATGCGCAGGCCGCCCGGCACGAACAGGAACCCGTACAGGACGGCGTTGGCCACCATGGCGTGGTCGCCCGGCTCCTCGCGCACCGCGCCCAGCTTGACCAGCTCCGCCACGTACGCCTCCAGGGGCAGGCCCATCGCCGGCGACTGGCCCGCCTGCTGCTTCTGGCGGGTGAACTTGCCCAGCAGGTCCGAATCGCCCCGTATGAGCGCCTGGAGCAGCGGCCTGCGCAGCAGCACGCGGGCGTATCCGCCGTACAGCTCGCCCAGCGTGGCCGGCGTGCCCTGGCGGACCTCGGCCAGCATGAGCACCCGCTCGCGGCGCAGCAACGCGGCGAAGAGCTCGTCGCGCGTCTTCCAGTGCAGGTAAATGGTGCCCTTGGCGACGCCTGCGCGCTTGGCCACGTCGTCGATCGTGGTCTTGCCGTAGCCCCAGCGCAGGACCAGATCGGCGGCGGCGTCGAGGATCCGGTGGGCCCGCTCCATCTGCCGGGCCGGGTCCTGCGGTGGCCGCCCTACCTTGACCATCCGTCTCACCTCATTTGTTTGACCAGATGAGACTAATCGGTCATTAAATTAATGACAAGTTGGTGAAGCGCGCGTGCGCGCCGAGGTCGCCCAGCCGGTCGAGCGCGGCCAGCCAGCTCGCCCCCGCCGCGCCGTCCCGCGCGGTGACCACCTCCCGTCCGGCCAGCAGCGCCATGACCGCCGTGCGTACCGGGCCGTCGGCGGCCAGCACGCCGCCCGCCAGCACGATCGGACCCTCGCCGTGCACCCGGCCCGCCGTCGCCGCCAGCCGCCGCGCGGCCTCGCCGACGATCTCCGCCGCGCGCTCGTCCCCGGCCGTGGCCGCCTCGGCCACGAGCGGCGCCGCGGCCCCCACCAGCATGCGGTCGGCCTGCGCCAGCCGCACGATGCGGTCGGCCCGCCGCCGCGGCTCCCCCGTCGCGCCGAAGTGCGCGCCGACGAGTTCCACCAGCGGCCCGCCCGGCAGGCCGCGATCGAGCGCGCGGACGGCCGCGCGCACCCCGGCCCGGCCGATCCAGAAGCCTCCGCCCTCGTCGCCGAGCAGCCACCCGAGCCCGTCGGCGACGGCCGCCACCGCGCGGCCGCAGAAGCGGGCGGCCGCCGCCCCCGTCCCGGCCAGCAGCAGCGTGCCGGACGGCGCCGGGGTGCCGGCCGCGTAGGCGACGTCCACGTCACTCGCCGGCCTGGGCGGGGAGGCGATGCCGCACGCGGTCCAGACGCGCCGCAGCACCTCGGCGAAGCCGTCGTCCGCGCCCGCCACCCCCGCCACCGAGGCGGCCACCAGCGATGGGTCCAGGCCGTCGAGCGCGCGGCGCAGGGCCTGCTCGATCGCGGCCCCGGCCGCCGGGACGCCGTGCGCGGCCGGGTTGCCCGGGCCGGCGGTGCCGTATCCGAGCCTGGTCCCGTCCGCCGCGTGGAGGGCGGCCCGGGTGGTGGTGCCGCCGGCGTCGACACCGGCGAAGAGCATCATCGGACCAGTCTCGCCGCGCCGGGCGCGAGGGTGAAGGCCGTGCCGCACGCCTCGTAGGCGCCGGTCACCGGGTCGAAGGCCTCGGTGATCCCGTCGAGCGCGACCTCGGCCGGCTCGTCGTAGCGGGCGTTGCAGACGAACAGCCGGCCCTCGCCGTAGCGGCCCACCAGGACGTCGCCGTCGTGGTCGGCCGACGTCCAGCCGGACAGCTCCGCCGCCACCGGGCGCAGCCAGCGGGTGTTGAGGTCGCGCACCATGCCGTAGCGCTCGGTCGGCACGCCGTCCCCGTCGATGAGCGCCGGCCGGAATCCTTCGCCGCGCGCCGGGTCGGGCGTCCAGTAGGTGAAGTACTGGATGCCGGTGTAGCCGTAGGCGAGCGCGGTGTTGACCTGCCAGGCCAGCTCGGCGGCCGTCGGCTCGCGGTGCCCGTCGTAGGCCGGCGTCTGCACGTACATCCAGGCGGGCAGCCCTGCCCGGCGCGCGTGCTCGCGCACGGTCGCCAGGTCGGCGAGGTAGCCCTCGTCGAAGCCGTCGGCCAGGAACGGGTAGCGGTCGAAGGAGAGCACGTCGGGGCGGACGATCCTGGCGAACTCCCCCACGTACGCGTCGTAGGGGCCGGCGGCGTGGCTCGGGAGGAGGTTGGCGTAGGCGAAGGCGCCGGCCGCGCGCACGGCGGCGACCCCGGCCGCCACCCTGGCGAACTGCTCGGCGTGCGGTTCGTCCATGAGGCTGACGCCACGGAAGGAGCGGAACGGGCGGTAGTCCTCGACCACCCGGCCGATCAGCGGCGCGGGGTCCACGTCCAGGTCGCGCATGAGCACGTCCACGCGCGGGTCCGAGGCGACCAGCACGCCGAGCCCCGCCTCCTCGGCGCAGGCCAGCGCGTGCCGCAGGATGACGCGGTCGTTGAGGTAGTTGCCGGTGATCACCAGGTCGATGCCGGCGTCGGCGATCTCCCGGTAGCGGGCGGCCGTCGTCTCGTGGGGCGGCGGCGGCCAGAAGGCGGCGATCGTCAGGTTCACAGCGCTCCCGTCCTGATCCGCCCGGCGTAGCGGGTCACGAGGGCGTCGTTGTGCGCGTCGGCGCCGGGGATGTTGGCCGACAGGTAGACCGGCGGGACCGTTCCATCCGCCTGGAGCAGGCCGATCGCCTCGGCGATCATCAGCTGCACGACCAGCGCCGAGGTGATCGAGGAGATGCCGCAGACCGGGCCGTGCTCGGTCGGCAGGACGGCGTCGCCGTACGGCGCCAGGTTGTCGATCACGATGTCCGCCAGCTCGAACAGCCGCTCCCCCGACGGGTGACGCGAGGTGATGGCGCCGGAGTGGGCCAGGGAGGTGATCGCGATCAGCGGCAGGCCGCGCTCCTTGACCAGCCGGGCCATCTCCACGGTCGAGCCGTTGCCGCCCGAGTTGGAGGCGATGACGAAGACGTCGGACTTCTCGATCGTGTGCAGGGCCAGCACCTGGTGCGCGGTGCGCGGATCGCGCTCGGCCAGCGGGTCGAACTCGCCGGGGTCGGCCGAGCCCAGCACCACCGGGTCGCGCAGGGTGAGCCGGTTGGTCGGGATGAGACCGCCCGCCCGGCCCGCCACCTCCAGCGCCACCGCCTCCGAGTGCCCCGTCCCGTACGCGTGGACGACGCCGCCGGCGCGCACGGCCTCGGCGATCAGCGCTCCCGACCGCCGGATGGCGGGCAGCTGGCCGGTCAGGAGCCGGTCCAGGCGGGAGCGCGCCTCGTCGGCGAAGGCCATCACAAGATCCATGGATTGTTTCCTCAACGGTTCATGCCGGCGGTCAGCCCGGCGACGATCTGGCGCGTGGCCAGGACGAAGAGCACGACCAGGGGGATCGTCGTCATCACCAGGCCGGCGAAGAGCGTCCCCCAGTCGTTCTGGAACTGGCCGAAGAAGTGGGTGAGGCCGACCGGCAGGGTCAGCTTGCTCTCGTCCCGCATCAGGACCAGGGGGTAGAAGAAGTCATTCCAGATCGGCACGAACTGGAAGACCACCACCGTCGCGAGTGCGGGCCGGACCAGCGGCAGCATCACGTGCCAGAAGGTCGCGAACGGGCCTGCGCCGTCCAGGGACGCGGCCTCGTCCAGCTCGTACGGCAGCTGGCGGAAGAAGGCGGTCAGCACGAAGACGTTGAACGGGACCGACCCGGCCGCGTAGACCAGCACCAGCCCGGCCAGCGAGTCCACCAGCCCCATGCTCTCCAGCAGGTAGAACAGCGGCAGCACGCCCAGGTGGGCGGGCAGCGTCATGCCGGAGATGAAATAGGCGGCGAACATCCCGCGGCCGCGGAACTCCCTGCGGCCCAGCGGGTACGCGGCCAGCAGCGAGACCCCGGCGCCCAGCAGCACCGCGCAGACCACGACGACCGCCGAGTTGACCACGTAGGTGGAGAAGGACGCCTCCGTCCACGCCTTGACGTAGTTGCCGAACCCGGTGGGCCGGCCGAGCGGCTGGTCGAAGATCTCGCTGGTGGGCCGGAACGAGCTGAGCACCATGACGAGCAGGGGCGCCATGGAGAAGGCGGCGTAGCCCCAGAGCAGGATCTTGATCGCCAGCGCCCTCATGCCCTCCTCCTCAGGACCCGCTCGAGCAGCAGCGTCGAGCCGAAGATGAAGGTGAACATGAAGACCGCCAGCGCCGAGGAGGTGCCCAGCGCGTTGACGTCGCCCGAGGCGAAGGCGGTCCGGTAGAACAGCAGGCCGAGCACGTCCGTCGCGCCGGCCGGGGCGCCGTTGGAGCCGCCGAGCGCGTAGACCAGGGCGAAGGTGCCCATGCTGCCGATGAAGCTGAGGATCGTGACGGTGGCCATGGCCGGCTTGAGCAGCGGCAGCGTGATGCGCCAGAACACCTGCCAGGAGCCGGCGCCGTCGGTCCTGGCGGCCTCGCCGTACTCCTGGGGGATGCCGCCGAGGGCGGCGCTGAACAGCAGCATCGGAAAGCCCACCCACTGCCAGGTGGTGATCATGATGACGGTCGGCAGCGCGGTGTCCGGGTCGCCCAGCCACGGCATCGCCAGGCCGAGCGGCTTGAGGAACGCGTTGACCGGGCCGAAGGCGGGGCTGAGCAGCAGGGTCCACAGGTAGCCGATGACCAGGGGGTTGACCAGGTACGGCAGGGCGAACATGGTCTGCAGCGCCCGCTTGCCGCGCCGTACGCGGGACAGCGCGAGCGCGAAGGCCAGGCCCAGCGTGTTCTGCACCAGCATGGTGCCCGCGAAGAGCAGGAAGTTGTGCCCCAGCGCCGGCAGCAGCTGGTCGAGGAAGGTGCCCGACAGCAGGCCGGCGTAGTTGTCCACCCCGGCGAAGCCACCGCGCAGCGTGCCCTTCCAGGAGAAGAAGCTGTAGGTCAGGCCGGTGAACAGCGGGTAGACCACGAAGGCCGAGTAGAGGAGGAAGGCGGGGATCAGGAACAGGTACGACGATCCCCGCCCCCGCCGCATGCCTAGAGCCATGTGGACACGCTCTTGTCGAGCCGCTCCGCCGCTTCCTTGGCGGTGATCCGGCCCAGCAGCATCTCCTGCAGCGCCTTGGAGAACACGGCGGCCGAGGAGGGGTTGCCGTAGGCGAACTCGTTCATGAAGTAGGCCGCGCCGTGCTGCTTGAAGGTGGTGGCGACCTCGCCGAGCAGGGGATCCTTGGGCGTGACGCCGGGGACGGCGGAGAAGATGCGCAGGGTGTCGGTGTAGAGCTGGCCGTAGTCCTTGGAGGCCAGCCAGGCGGCGAACTTCAGCGCCTCGGCCTTGTGCCTGGTCTTGACGTTGATGCCGTAGGAGCCGTCGGTGAAGCCGGGCATGAGGCCCTGGCCCTCCAGCGAGGGCGGTGTGAAGACGCCCAGCTCGACGTCCTTGGCGTTCTCGTTGAAGAAGTTCAGCTCCCACAGGCCGCCGGGGAACATGGCCGCCTTGCCGGAGGAGAACAGGATCTGCGCGTCGGTGTAGGAGACGCCGGCGGCGTTCTCGGGGAAGTACGGCTTGAGCTTGCCGAGCTGCTCGATGCCCTCGACGAAGCGCGGGTCGGCGAACTTCTTCCGCTTGGCCTTGACGTCGGCGAGGAACTCGTCGCCGCCCCACTGGGCGGTGCCGAAGATGCTCGCCACGATCGGCAGCATCCAGTCGTCCTTGCCGCCGAAGGCGAACGGGATGATGCCCTTGGCCTTGAGCTTCTCGGCGGAGGAGATCATCTCGTCGTACGTCTTGGGCGGGGTGACGCCGTTGTCGGCGAAGATCTTCTTGTTGTAGATCACTTGCAGGGTCTGCACGGCGAACGGGACGCCGTACACCTTGCCGTCCTTGTCGCCCTTGGCGGCCCGCAGGACGCCCTCGTCGTAGCTCGCCAGGCCGGGCACGTCCTTGGTGTCGAGCGGGAGCAGCCGGCCCGCCTCGACCAGCGGCTGCAGCTGGGCTCCGGCGCGCAGCCAGGCCAGGTCGGGGCCGCTGTCGCCGGCCAGGCCGGTGGACAGGATCGTGTCGTACTCGGTGGCGGTGGTGAAGGAGCGGGCGTCGACGTCGACCCCGGGGTTGAGCTTCTCGTACTCGGCGAACATCTTGTCGTAGTTGGCCTCGGGACCCCACCCCCAGACCGAGAGGGTGACCTTGCCCTCGCCGGCACTGGTGGTGGTCGAAGGGGCACAGGCGGTGAGGGCTATCGCCAGCGCGACAGCGGCGGCGAGGCGCATGGGGGCTCCTAGCGTGGGGGCAGGCGGTGCTTGGCGACCGCGTCGGTTGCGGCGGTCAGCAGCTGGTTGCTGGTCTGATGGGTGCGTTGGACGACGCCGATGTAGAGGCAGTCCAGGACGAGCATCTGGGTGTGGCGGGCGGCCACCCCGCCGGCGCGGAAGGGGGTGTCCTGCGCGGCGGTGGTGAGGACGATGTCGGCGGCCTCGGCCAGCGGGCTGCGGGGGAAGTTGGTGACGGCGATCGTGGTGGCGCCGCGTTCCTTGGCGATGGTCAGCGGCTCGACGACCTCGGCCGTGGTGCCCGAGTGGGAGATGCCGAGCGCCACGTCGTGGTCGTCGCGCGCGTTGGCGCTGCAGACGGCGTTGTGCACGTCGGTCCACAGCGCGCCCGGCCGGCCGATGGCGTGCAGCCGCAGGTGCAGGTCCATGGCCACGCCGGCGCTGCCGGCGACCGCGAAGAAGTCGATGAACCTGGCGCGCACCAGGGCGGAGGCGGCCCGGTCCACCGCCTCGAGGTCGAGCTGGGCCGCCGTCTCCTCCATCGCGCGCATGTCGCTGGCCAGCAGGCTGCGCAGCACTAGGCTCGCGGGGTCGTCCGGCGAGAAGGCGATCAGGCTCTGCTCGCGCGGGGTGGCGTCGTTGCGGCCGAGCTCGGCCGCCAGCGCCAGCCTGAGCTCGGGGTAGCCGGCCAGGCCCAGCTCGCGGCAGAAGCGGGTGACGGTGGTGAGTGAGGTGCCGCACCGCTCCGCCAGCTCGCCGATGGTCGAGGCGGCCACGGCGGCGGGGTCCGCCAGGATCGTCTCGGCGATGCGCCGGTGGGTCGCGGTGAGGGTGGGCTCGACCCCCCGGATTCTGGCCAGGATCGGTGACATGGGAGGAACCCTCCCGCTTCCCGACATGTATGTCAATAGTTCACATTGAACAGACGATGTTAGAAAATTTCCCCCTTGTGTGATTCGTTGGGAGTATGTCACTTTCGAGGCCATGCGGAACTTCCTCCTGGCGCTGGTGCTCGGGAGCGCCGGCCTGCTGCCCACCCGCGCCGACGCGGTGGACATCCAGTTACTGGCCTTCAACGACTTCCACTCCGGCTTCCCGACCAGCTTCGCCATGACGCCGTCCGGCCCGGTCCCGGCGGGCGGCGCCGAGTACCTGGCCGCCCACATGGACCGGCTCCAGCGCGACAACCCCCACGGCACGCTGCGGCTCGCGGCCGGCGACAACATCTCCTCCAGCACCATGAACGCCACCGCCCTGCACGACGAGCCGGGCATCCAGGCGCTCAACCTGATGCGCCTGGACGCCTCCAGCGTCGGCAACCACGAGTTCGACGAGGGCCTGACCGAGTTCCGCCGGATGGAGAACGGCGGCTGCCACCCGATCGAAGGGTGCGCGTTGCCGGGCTTCAAGGGCGCCGACTTCCCGTACCTGGGCGCCAACATCATCGACACCACCACCGGCAAGCCCGCGATGACCCCCTACATCGTGAAGGAGGTCAAGGGCGTCAAGGTCGGCATCATCGGCGTCAGCTACAAGAACACGCTGAACGAGGCCCCCGGCCCCACCGCGCCGCTGGAGGGACGCGACGAGGCCGAGGCGGTCAACACGTACACGGCCGAGCTCAAGGCCAAGGGCGTGCGGACCATCGTGGTGCTGATCCACCAGGGCGGCGGCCAGACCGGCGGCGGCCTGCCCAACCAGTGCAACAACCTGGCCGGGCCGATCAAGGACATCGTGCAGCGGTTCGATCCCGAGGTGGACGCGGTGATCTCGGGGCACACGCACAACGCGTACAACTGCGTGATCAACGGCATCCCGGTCACCCAGACCTCGGGCCACACGCGCGAGCTCACCAGGATCTCCCTCACCGTCGACCGGGCGACCGGCAACCCGACCGCCTCCAAGGCCGAGAACCTCACCGTCACCCACGACGTCAAGCCGGACGGCCAGATCGCCGCCCTGCGCCGCAGGACCGACGAGCAGGGGCAGAAGCTGCTGGACCGGCCGGTCGGCCTGCTCGCCCGCGACCTCACCGCACAGCGCAACGCCGCCGGCGAGTCCACCGTCGGCCACGCCCTGGCCGACGCCCGGCTCTTCGCCACCTCGGCCCCGGAGAACGGCGGCGCCCAGATCGGGATCCAGCCGCCCTACGGCGGCGGCATCGGCGGCGACCTGATCGTCAACCCCACCGGCAACGAGATGGCGAACCTGGTGACGCACGGCAAGGCGCTGCGCGTGCAGCCGTTCAGCAACATGCTCGTCACCATGACGCTCACCGGCACCCAGTTGGAGCGGCTGCTGGAGCAGCAGTGGTGCGGCCAGGGCACCGCGCGCGTGCTCGGCGTCTCCCAGGGGCTCACGTACACCTACGACAACGCCAAGCCCGCCTGCGACCGGATCGACCCGGCCACCGTCAAGCTCAACGGGACCGTCGTCGACCCGGCCGCGAAGTACCGCCTGACCGCCAACTCCTTCATCGCGAACGGCGGCGACGGCTTCTCGGTGCTGACCGAGGGCACCGACCGGGTGGAGAAGGTACGCGACATCGAGGCGTTCGAGTCCTACATCCGGGCGAAGAGCCCGCTGCAGGCCCCGGCCCTGGGCCGGGTCACCCGCCTGAACTAGGACCAGGGCGGACCCGGGCCGCCACGACGATGAGCGCCCCGGAGACCGTCCCGGCGAAGAACGGGGACGGCACGAGCAGGACGCCGCCCAGCGCGCACCACACCGCGACACCCCAGCCGAGTCCGGCGGGCACCGCCACCCCTCGTCCGGCCAGGTGCCAGATCAGGCACCCCAGGAGGAACAAGGGGACGGCGAAGCCCCCCGGACCGGCCCAGAAGACGAGCTTGTTCTGCAGGGACTCCACCGTCTGGGCGCCGCCCGTGAATTCGAGCGGGACGGCCGCCCACAGCCCCCGGTCCGCCCAGCCGGCGACGTCGCCCCAGGCGAAGAGCGCCAGCAGGGACAGGTGCCCCGCACCCAGCACCAGCATGATCCCGCTCGCCCAGCGGAGCAGCCGCTTCTTGGAGTCCATCGTGACACCTTTCTATGTTGGCCAACACAGGCTATATCGCCCGGCATATGCTCTGTCATCCGGCATACCTGGTTAGATGGCCGCATGGCCACGCGACGTATCGAGAGCACTCAGGAGAGCCGCCGGCTGCTGGTGACGGCCGCGGCCGAGCTCTTCGCCGAGAAGGGATACCGGCAGACGAGCTTCATCGACATCGCCGACCAGGCCGGCATCAGCCGCGGCTCCATCCCCTGGCACTTCGGCAACAAGCTCGGCCTGCTGGAAGCGGTGGTGGACGACCAGGTCCAGGCCGTGCCGAGCGGCTTCCCCCCGCCCGCCGGTGATCCGCTCGACCAGGTCATGGGCTTCATCCGCCGGCCCGCCACGCGGCTGTTCATCACCCTGCTCGCCGAGGCCGTGGAGGTCGGCTCACCGATCCGCGAGCACTACGCCCGGCTCCACGCGGCACTCCGGCAAGGGGTGCTGGCCCGGATACCGGCGGACGCGCTGCCCCCGGGCACCGACCCGGAGGCGTTCGCGGTCCTGCTGGTGGGGGCCGTCATCGGCGTCCACGCCCAGTGGCGCGTCGCTCCCGAGGCGGTGGACCTGGAGTCCGTCCGGGCCACGCTCCGCGCCCTGCTGCCGGCGGGCCTCGGGCACACCTGACCTGGCTTACCCGATCTTGGCCAGCAGCGACGAGGCCGGGGAGACGAAGGACGGGTCGCCGGTCTCCACCGCCGTCCGCAGCAACCGCCGGGCCAGCTCCATGTCACCCCGCGCGTACCTGATCTCCCCCATCCGGCAGGCGGCCTCGGCCACCAGGTCGGCCTGCTCGGTCAGCCCCAGCGTGAGCTCGTAGTAGCGCAGGGCGCCGTCGTGGTCGCCGAGCCAGTAGCACAGCTCGCCGAGGTGCGCCGCGGCCAGCCCCGACTCGGCGTCCCCCGCGTCGATGACCCGCTGGTACCAGGTGAGCGCCTCGGGGAAGTCCCGGTTCCGCTTGGCCAGCGCGCCCAGGTACATCGCCGCGAGCGCGCTGTAGTGCCCCTCGGCCTCCTCGACGCCCCTCAGGTACCACTGCCGGGCCCGCTCCTCGTCCTCCTCGTGATACGTCTGCCCCAGCGCGATCGTCGCCCGGGCCGCGAGGTCGGCGTCGCCGGCGTCGAGCACCCGCAGGTACGCCTCCCGCCCCTCGTCCACCAGCCCGGCCCCGACCAGCGTCTGCGCCAGCGTGGCCACCGCGATGGGCTCGCCCCCGGCGGCCGCCGCCCGCAACGTGTCCAGGGACGCCTCGGTGTCCCCGCGGTTGCCCTGCAGCATGCCGAGCAGGCTCCCGAACACCCCGCGGATGGGGCTGTCGGCGTCGGCCGCCGCCCGCTGCGCGACGTCGAAGAACGCCTCGGTGTCCCCCTCGTCGTCGAGCAGTTCGAGCAGCCTGCCGCCCGCGACGAAGCGTACGTCCGCGTCGTCGTCCCGGCTGAGCCGTTCGTAGATCGCCCGGGCCTCGGCGTGCTCGCCCAGCTCGGCCAGCCGGTCGGCGACGTCCAGCTCGGTGAACGACCCCCGTTCGGACAGCTCGAAGTACGCCCGTACGGCGGCCGGGTCCGCACACCGCTCGCCCAGCTCGCGCGCCACGGCGGCGGCCTCGTCGCCCATCAGCCGGAGGATCCGTACGGCCAGGTCGTGCTCGCCGCGGTCGGACGCCTGGTGGGCGAGCACCCGCAGGTTGCCCGCCGCCACTTCGGAGCCGGCGCCCGCGGCGGCCGCGAACGCCTGGGCGGCGCCCATGTGGTCGTCCTCCTCGTACAGCCAGATGCCGAGCTGCACGCCGCCCCGGTCCACCGCGTCGGGCGCGCCGGACTCCATGGCCAGCCGCACCTCCCGGACGGCGCCGGCCGTGTCTCCCAGGCCGCGCAGGGTCTTGGCGAGGTCCACGCGGATGCCGGCCGAGGTGCCGGGGAAGCCGGTCTCCACGCCCCGCCGGTACATGAGGGCCGCGTTCTCCAGGTCGTCCCGCGCCTTGTACGCGTCGCCCCACGCCCAGTAGCCCATCGACACGGTCTCGGGGTCGCCGGTGCCGACGGCCCGCTCGGCCTCCTCCACCACCGCGTCGTGGTCCTCCATGAGGAGCAGGTGGGCGATCAGGTGGCGCTCGCTCTCGAGGTCCCCGGCCGCCGCACCGGCGGTCAGCGCCTCGCGTACGCCCTCGGCGTCGCCCCGCGCGTTGAGGAGGTCTGCCAGCACGACGGCGGTGGCGGGCATCGCGGCGCGGGCCGCCTCGATCGCCCCGTCGAGGTCGCCGCGACGGTGGCGGAGGATGGCGATGTTGCGCCAGGCCATCTCGGCCGTGCGCGGGTGTCCGGTGGCGGGCAGGGTGCTCAGCTCGGCCCGGCAGTGCTGGCCGCGCTCGGCGAGGACCACGCCGAGGTCCACCGCGGCCTGCGCGGCGAGGTCGGGCTCGCCCAGCTCGACGACCACCCGGCAGAGCGCCGCGGCCGCGTGCTCGTTCTCCAGCCCGCGGGCCCGCTCAAGGGTCTCGGCGAGGGGTTCCCGCCGGTCCTGCGGGTCCGCCGCGGCCACCAGCCGGCGTACGGCCTTCGCGTCGTCCTCTTCGAGCGCGAGCAGCACCTCGGCCATCAGCTCCGACCCGGCGAACTCGGTCAGCGCCGCGACCGCCCCCTCCCGGTCGCCGTCGTCGGCCAGCACCCATCCGCGTTCCTTGGCCGAGGCCGTGCCGAGCCGGACGCGGGCGACGGCCGTGAACCATTCGTCGTCGTCCAGGGCGACGACCCGTTCGTAGGCGGAGCGGGCGTACTCGTCGTCGCCCGCTTCGGCCAGCGTCCGGCCCGCCCACATCAGCGCACCGGACGCGGACTCGGGGTCGGCGGCCACGGCCCGCTCGAACGCCTCCCGCGCCCCCAGCACGTCGCCCGTCCTGGCCAGCAGCTCCCCGAGCACCTGTTCCTCGAGCGTATCGCCCGAGCCGGGCGTCAGGAGGGACAGGGCGGCGCTCAGGTCGCCGTGGTCGCGGAGAACGACGGCGAACTTGAGCCGCCCGGCCGCGCCGAACTCCTCCGTCATCAGCTCACCGGCCTCCTGCGCCGCCCCGCTCGCCACGAGCACCTCGGCGAGCCGCACGGTCGCGTCCTTCCTGCGCGCCTCGCTCAGCTCCCCGAGCGCTCCCCGGTAGGCGGCGGCCGCCTCGACCAGCAGCCCGAGCTCCTGCCGCACCTGCCCGATGTCGCGCAGCGTGATGGCGGCCAGGCGCTCGTTGTCGCCCTCCGCGACCTGCTCCCACGCCTCCAGCGCCCCGCGCTTGTCCCCCGCCTCGTTCCGCAGCGCGCCGAGGTAGCAGCCCGCCTCCTGCCGGTAGTTGGGGTGCCCGGCGGCCAGCACCAGCGAGAGCGCCGCGTCGGCGGCGGCGATCTCGCCGCGCCGCTGCCAGGCGTGCGCGCTCTCCATGGCCAGCATGCTCACCAGGAACGCGTTGCCCTCGTCATCGATCTCCGCCAGCGCCTCGGCGGCGGCGTCGAGGTCCCGGTCGAGCAGGAACCGGGCGAAGCGCCCCATCTCCTTCGGCTCCCCCGTCGCCAGGTCGAAGGCCGCCCGAGCGGCGGCGAGGTCGTCGACCCGCACCCGGTGCAGCCCGAGCAGCCAGGCGCTGCGCGAGCGGTCGTCCGCGGAGGTCTCCTCCTCGATCTGCCTCTCGTGCAGCCGGCAGACGGCCAGCAGGTCGCCCTGCCGCTCCAGCACCGTGAACAGCGAGGCGGCCGCCTCGATCCGCAGCCCGCGGTTGCCGCCGTCCATGGCCGTCGTGTACGCGGCCCGCGCCTCGCCCAGGTCGTGCTCCGTGACGAGCCCGCCCAGCGCGTACCCCACCCACGGCGCCAGCACCGGGTGCCCCTCCGCCGTGGCCCGGCGCAGCAGGTCGAGCGAGGCCTCCTCGTCGGACAGCACCTCCTTGCAGATCACCGCCGTGTACGACAGCGCCAGCGGGTCCCCGCTCTCGGCCGCCGACTCGAACAGCTTGGCCGCGTCCGACAGGTCGTACCCGATCGAGGCCAGCACCTGGGCGAACACGGCGGCGCCGATCGCGGCGACGGCGGGATCGGGATGGTCCATGGCCGCGCGGTAGCGGACCAGCCCCTCCTCCCTGCCCAGTCGCTGGTGGTCGAGCATCGCGCCCAGCACGGGGTGCGCCTCCTCGCCCGACTCGCGCAGCAGGTGCAGCAGGAAGACCGCGCTGAAGCCCTGGAGCACGTCGTCGCTCTCGGCCACGTACGCGAGCAGTTCGTCGGCCTGCTCCCGGTCGCCCTCGCCGATCTCCAGCTGGGCCAGCGTCGCCATGGCCCTGAGCGACTGCGTGGCCGCGCCCGAGTCGGCGGCCCCGCGCAGCAGCAGCCTGGCCCCGGCCACGTCACCGGCCTGCAGGCGGGCCAGCCCTTCGTCGGTGTCCTGGAGCGCCTGCTCCTCGACGGGGTCTGCCAGCGGCTGCTGCCTGGCGGCGTGCTCGAGGAGCAGCGTGGCCTTGAACGCGGCGTCGGGGTCGTCGTGCCCGGACGCGAACCGCGCCAGCTCCATGGCCTCGTCGTACACCTCGGGGTGCTGGTCGAGCAGCAGGCCGAGCAGCGTGACGCAGATCGACGCCCACTCGTCCTCGCCCGCCTCCAGCACCGCGCGCAGCGCGGCCAGCGCCTCGGCCGTCTCGCCCGCCTCGACGTGCATCTGGGCCAGGCAGGCCTGGGCCTGCACGACGTACTCGCGCTGCCCGCTGGCGATCACCCGGCGGAAGATCGCCTTGGTCTCCTCCACGTCGCCCAGCGACGCGGTCACCTTGGCCAGCTCGATCAGCGACGGCAGCCGGATGTCGGGCCTCGGGTCCTCGGCGGCCACGCGGTAGGCGGCGGCGGACTCGGCGTACTCGCCCAGGTCCACCAGCACCGCGCCGAGCAGCTTGTGCGCCATGGCCAGGTGGTCGGGGTGCCCGACGGCGATGGCGTGCTCGCACACCTGCCTGGCCTGCTCGAACTCCTCCTCCTCGGCATAGATCTGGTACAGCCGGAACGCCGACAGCGACACCACGTCGGGGTCGCCGCAGGTCAGCAGCGCCCGGAAGTCGTCCTCGTCCTCCGCCTCCTCGTACAGCTCGCGGGCCGAGGCCGGGTCCCGGAGGTGGAACTCGGGCAGCTCCAGCCGCGCGGCCAGCTCGGCCACCGCCGGGCTGTCACACCTGCGGGCCCGCTCCAGCGCCTCCTGCGCGCCCTCCACGTCGCCCATCTGCGTGAGCACCAGCACCATCGCCGTGTCGGCGAGCGCGGCCACCTCGAAGTCGGCCCCGTCGGACGCGATCGTCAGCACCCGGTGCGCCGCCGGCCACTCCTTGGCCGCGACCAGCATCATGCCCATGGCGATGGCCGAGCGCTGCCCGAACACGGGGTCGCCCGACTGGATCACCGACCTGTGCGCCGCCTCGGCGCCGTCGAGGTCCCCCTGCTCCTGCAGCAGCCCCGCCAGCAGGTGGGAGGCTTCCGGGTCCCCTGTGGCCGCGATCTGCCTGAACAGCGCGGCGGCCTGGTCGAGGTCTCCCGCTTTCCAGTGGCCCATGGCCGCGTCGAGCTGTTCTGACGCCATTGCTCACCCCAAAGTCATCCAACAATGTGAAAAAGCTACACATGTGTCACGTCCGTCACAGGCCATTTGTGGAGATGGCACGTGCTTATGGAGCCCCCGCCGGGCGGGGGAGGCCGTAGCGTAGTCCTCATGGGCAAGGCGTTCTGGATCGATCAAGAGTTCGACAGAGACCGTGACGGGCGCTATGCCGTACACGTTCGCAAGAATCTGGAAGAGTTTGAATGGGGTGACATCGCCCCCGTCAGGTTCGCGTGCGCCGCGTGGCGGCTGGCCACGCCGCCGGCGCTGACCCCCGGTTACGTACGGTGGGACCGGCGCGTGCTCGACGCCACCTGCCACCGCAACACCTGGGACGGCTCGCTCTACGCGCGGGTCAGGGTCGTCTCGCCGCTGCCCGAGGAGCTGACCCGCTCGCGGGCCTGGTGGCGCGACCGGGGGTGGCTGGGCTGGCAGGAGACCTTCGGCCAGTACGTCGAGCCGACCCAGCAGGACCTGGCCCGGCACCCGTTCCTGCGGACCTCGCTGCTCCTGGAGGTGCCCGTGCCCCTGGACGACCTGCCGCCCGAGCCCGAGGGGCCGCACGACGAGGTGGAGCAGCGCGCGCACCGGGCGGTGGTGGTGCTGACCCGCGAGCTGAACGCGCTGGTCGCACCGGTCCTCGACCAGCTCGGCCCCTGACATGGCCGCCCCGGCGCGGGCGAGCCGGGGCGCGACCTCCCCTACGACTGCGAGGTGGAGGGCTGACCGGTGATCACGGCGACGATGCGGGTGCCGTCGGGGAAGGCGCCCTGGCGGGCGAGGTCGAGGATCCCGTAGAGCATCTTCGCCACATAGATGCCCTCAACACGATATTTCCCGATAAATGCGTCCAAAGCGGGGGTCGACTTGGCGTAGCCGCCGAAGTGGTAGTCCAGGTTGAGCTCCCAGTTCGCCCAGGTGCGCCCGTACGCCTCCCGCTGCAGCCTGGCCACCTCGCCCGCGAGGAAGCCCGCCCCCTTCAGCACCGCGAACCCGATCGCCCGCTTTCCCTCCGGCAGCCCCGCCGAGATCCCGGCCAGCGTCCCGCCGGTGCCGACCGGGCAGCAGATGACGTCGTACTCCGCGGAGATCTCCCCCGGCAGCTCGGCGCACCCGCGCACGGCGGCCGCGTTGCTCCCGCCCTCGGGCAGGATCGCCACGTCGTCGCCCCAGCGCGCCCGCAGCCCCGCCAGCACACCCTCGGTGTGCTTGAGCCGGTAGGAGGCCCGGTCGAGGTAGGTCAGCGTCATCCCGCACGCCCTCGCGTGGGCGAGCGAGGGGTTCAGCGGCAGGTGCTCCTCGCCCCGGATGACCCCGATGGTCTCGATCCCGTGCCGCCGCCCAGCCTCGGCCACGGCCCTGATGTGGTTGGAGTACGCGCCGCCGAAGGTCAGCAGGCGGGAATGGCCCAGGTTGTACCGGAGTTTGCGGGGTTTGTTGTCGTCGTGCGTCAGGAACAACCGGACCCGGCCGAGCCCGGGATCCAGGAGCTCTTCCATGGCGCTAGTCTACGGTCGAGCCTTTGTTGAGGAGTGTTCGATTATGCGCGTTGTTGAAGCTTTCCGTGCCGCCTATGGCGCGGCCCCCCAGACCGTCTGGCGTGCGCCCGGCCGGGTCAACCTGATCGGCGAGCACACCGACTACAACGACGGCTTCGTCCTCCCCTTCGCCGTGCCGTGGGGCGTCACGGCCGCGATCACGCCGCGCACGGACGGCACCATCCGGCTCCTCTCCCTCCAGGCTCCCGGCGATCCCGTCACGATTCCCGGTCACGACCAGTCTGCGGGCTGGACGCGCTACGTCGTCGGCGTCTTCGCCATGCTGGGCGACCGCGTGCGGGGCGCGGACATCGCGATCGACGGCGACGTCCCGAGGGGCGCCGGCCTCAGCTCCAGCGCCGCCCTCGAGGTGGCCGTCGCCTCGGCGCTCAACGACCTGCACGACCTGGGCATGACGCCCATGGAGATCGCCCTGCTCAGCCAGAAGGCCGAGAACGACTTCGTCGGCATGCCCTGCGGCATCATGGACCAGGCCGCCTCGGCGCTGTGCGAGGAGGGGCACGCGCTGTTCCTCGACTGCCGCTCGCTCGGCTCCCGCAACATCCCGCTCGACCTGGCCGCCCACGGGCTGAGCATGCTGATCATCGACACGCAGGTCCACCACGAGCACGCCGGCGGCGAGTACGCCAAGCGCCGCGCCGAGTGCGAGTCGGCGGCCCGCAAGCTCGGCGTCCCGGCCCTGCGCGACGTCACGGACCTGGCGGCGGCCCTCGATCAGCTCCAGGGTGACGAGCGCAAGCGCACGATGCACATCGTCACCGAGAACCACCGCGTCGAGGCCCTCATCGGCCTCCTGCGCGCGGGCGCCGTCACCGAGATCGGCGCGCTCCTCAACGCCTCGCACCTGTCGCTCCGGGACCAGTACGAGGTCTCCTCGCCGGAGCTGGACGTCGCGGTCGAGGCCGCCATCAAGGGCGGGGCGCGGGGCGCCCGGATGACGGGCGGCGGCTTCGGCGGCTCCGCCATCGCCCTGGTGCCGGTGGAGCGCCTGTCCAGTGTCGAGGAGTCGGTGACCGCCGCGTACGCGGAGCACGGCTTCCAGGCTCCGCGCTTCCTGCCCGCCGTCCCGGCCCGCGGCGCCCACCGCCTGGCCTGAGCCGCTTACCCTGCCTCCTTAAAGGGGCGGGAAGTTCGGCGGGCGTCGCTCCAGGAAACTGGCGACGCCCTCCGCGAAGTCGGGGCGGTCGAAGGAGGCCATCATCTCCCGGACGGCCGCGGCGGCGGAGTCCTCCAGGGTGGCGTCCCAGTCGTGCCACACCTGCCGCTTGATCACCGCCATGGACGCCGGCGAGCTGTAGGCCGCGAGCTCCCGGGCGTACGCCCGCGCCTCGGAGAGCAGGTCCTCCCCCGGCACGACCCGGTTGACCAGCCCGAGCTCGTACGCCTCGGCCCCGGTGAACACCCGCCCCGACAGCAGGACGTCCATGGCCCGCTGCTGCCCCATCAGCTTGGGCAGCACCCACGACAGCCCGTACTCCGCGATCAGCCCCCGGCGCGGGAACGCCGTGGTCCACTTGGCGTCCGCGGCCGTGAAGACGATGTCGCAGACGAGCGCGTGCACCATGCCCAGCCCCGCGCAGGCCCCGTTGACGGCGGCGATGATCGGCTTGCCGATCGTGGTCGGGAACGTGTTGGGCCGCGGGTCGGGCTCCACGTCGTAGGTGCCGTTCTGGATCGCCGCCAGCGCCTTGAAGTCCGCCCCCGAGCAGAACCCCTTGCCCGCGCCCGTGACCACGACGGCCCGCACCTCGGGGTCCTTCTCGGCCTCCGCCAGCAGGTCGAAGTAGCGCCGTCCCAGGGCGTCCGTCCACGCGTTGAGGGTGTCGGGACGGTTGAAGGTCAGTGTGAGTACGCCCTGGTCGAGGGATGAGAGCATGAGTTCTGCCATGCCCTAACCGAACCATGTTCTAGGCCGGGAAGGCAAGGACGGCGGCTGGCGGTGATGGACGAAGGCGGGGCTCAGGACGCTGGTGTCGTAGTAGCGGTGGAAGACGGGGGTGACGCCGCCCGACATCGGGGGCACGATCCACGACCAGTCCGCCGGGCAGACGCGGCCGGCCTTCTCCTCGCGCGACAGATGGGTGAGGAAACGGCGCGACTCGGTGTGGTGATCGGTCATCGTGACCCCCTCCCGCTCGAACGAGTGCAGCACCGCCACGTTAAGCTCCACCAGCGCGTGGTCCCGCCACAGGGTCCGCTCGGTCGAGGTGTCCAGCCCGAGCCGCTCCGCGACGACCTTGAGCTGGTCGTACCTGTCGGCGTCCGCGAAGTTACGGGCGCCGATCTCGGTGCCCATATACCAGCCGTTGAAGGGCGCACACGGGTAGCAGATGCCGCCGATCTCCAGACACATGTCGGAAATAGCCGGAACGGCATGCCAACGCAGGCCCAACTCCTCGAACCACTGATACTCCGGATGCACCAGTGGCACCTCCAGCACGACGTCACCCGGCAGGTTGCACAGCAGCGGATCGCCCAGGCTCGGCTGGATGATCAGCGGCAGCACGTCGAACCGGCCGGACCTGCCCTGCCAGCCCAGCGCCTTGGCCAGGTCGGTGAGCTCCGCGTTGTGCGGGTCCCCCACGATGCGGCCCTCCCGGGTGCGGTGGCCCGCGTACCGGATGAGCTGGTCGTTCAGGATCCGGGGGCCGGGCAGCGCCGGGGTGTCGGGCGGCAGGACGGTCACCGTGGGCCTGATCCTGCCGTTCCCGGTGGCCACCCGCAGGTGCTCGACGCACTCCAGGGCGACCCCCTCGGCCGTGGTCACCTGCCGGCGGTCGCGCACCTTCAGCGAACGCCAGTAGAGCCGCCCGATGCACCGATTGCTGTTGCGCCAGGCCACCCGGGCGCCGAACTCCAGCTCCTCGTACGTGTGGGTGTAGGTCCCGTGGCGGGCCACGTCTCTGGAGACGTCGCGCAGCCGGGCGTGCAGGCCTCCGGCCTGGGGGTTCTCGGCGTGGAAGAGCCTGATGAAACGCTCCGCCTCGCGGAAGTCGGTGGTTCGCTCAAGCACTGCCTGCACGGTCAGGGCATCGAAGGGGCGCAGGCTCGTAATCCAGGTACGCACGCGGCAATCAGCACTTCTCCGTCATCGGATCGCCCCGCCGATTCCGGGTCGGCGACACGTCCTGGTGGCGGCGCCCTCTCCTCGCCCCCGTCGACCTGCCCGCGGCTCCCGGCCCAGAGGACCGGTAAACCATCCTTACCAGCCGCTCTCAGCTTTGTCCTGCCAAACCATGAAATGAACGCGCCCCGGAAGGCTCCGGGGCGCGGTGAGCGGCTAACGGCCCGCGTAGTCCCTCCACACACACGTGAGGTGGACGACGCGGCTGCGGTGCCAGCGCTTGCCGGCCTTGACCTTGTACGGCAGCTCCCCGGCCGGGACGCTGATCGACAGCCGGTCCGCGGGCACGGTCGTCACGCCGTCCACGGTCACGGGCTGGGCCGGCTCGATGTACTCCTCGTCCACGAGCTCGGCCACCCTGGCCTTGGAGAACTTGACGACCTTGCCGTCGGTCAGCCAGCACGTGAGCGGGCCGGCCGGGAGGTCCGGCTCGCCGTGGACCCTGACCAGCCCTTCGCCGCGCACCTCGATCGGACCGTCGTCGGCCAGCGCGGACCCGGCCATACCAGCGAGCCCGAGGGTGACGGCGGTGAGGACGACGGCGGCGCGTCGCTTGAACATTGGGGTCTCCTTCCCCGATTCGATGAGACAGCCCGAGGGTGGCGCGGCGCACCTGAAGGAGGGCTTAAGGCACCCGAAGTGATCTTCAGGTACGCCGCGCTGTCGGATCGCTGAAAGTTCTTCAACGAAATCCGGGAGGCGGTGTCGGATCGGGGCGGTGGTGTTCGTAGCAGGGGTGAGGCCGCCCGCAAGGGGCGGCGCCGAGGTGGAAGGAACCGCGATCATGAAGCTTGGTCGAGTCGCGGGTCGACTCCAAGGGCGTGACGACCCAGGTCTACCGGCCGGCCGGGCGCCCGCAGTATGCAAACTGACCGGCTCTGTCTTGACACCACAGGAGATGATCCTCAGATGCGGTACCTGATTTCCGTGATCCACGACCAGGCCGGCCTCGCCACCCCGGACGAGGACGCTGCGATCGACGTGTTCAACGACCGGCTCCAGGCTGACGGGCACTGGGTCTTCGCCGGCGGCCTCGCCTCGCCCGACACGGCCACCGTCATCGACAACCGGGGTGGGGAGGCGATGGTCACCGACGGACCCTTTCTGGAGTCCAAGGAGTACCTCGCCGGCTTCTGGATCATCGAGGCCCCCGACCTCGACGTGGCGCTCAAGCTGGCAGCCGAGGGGTCGAAGGCCTGCAACCGGAAGGTCGAGGTGCGGCCGTTCCAGTGAACAGGATCGACGTCCGCGAAGCGATCACCCGGGCCCACCATGAGGAGTGGGCCCGGGTGGTCGCCTCCCTGACCAGGCGCTTCGGTGACCTCGACATCGCCGAGGAGGCGGCCGCCGAGGCGTTCGCGACCGCCGTCCAGCGGTGGCCGGCCGACGGCGCGCCCCCCAACCCCGGCGCCTGGCTGACCACCACCGCCAACCACAAGGCCATCGACCGGATCCGGCGCGAGAACAAACGCGACGACAAGCACAAGGAGGCTCAGATGGTGTACGACGACGACCCGCCCGAGCCTGCCGGCATCATTGACGACGACCGACTCCGGCTGATCTTCACCTGCTGTCACCCGGCGCTGGCGATGGAGACCCGCGTGGCGCTGACGCTGCGCATGGTCGCCGGCCTGACCATGCCTGAGATCGCCCGCGCCTTCCTGGTGGCCGAGAGCGCCATGGGGCAGCGGATCACCCGCGCGAAGGCCAAGATCAAGGCGGCGCGCATCCCCTATCGGGTGCCGTCCGCGGAGGATCTCCCGGCACGCGTCTCCGGTGTCCTCGCCGTCCTCTACCTCGTCTTCAACGAGGGCTACCTGGCCACCGGCCCCGACACCGATCCCGTACGGCACGAGCTGACCGCCGAGGCGATCCGGCTCACCCGCCTGATCCGTGCCCTCCTGCCGGACGACGGTGAGGTGGCCGGGCTGCTGGCGCTGATGCTCCTCACCGAGGCCCGCCGCCCCGCCCGGGTCTCGGCCCGCGGCGAACTGGTGGCCCTCGACGAGCAGGACCGAGGGGCCTGGGACACGGCGCTCATCGCCGAGGGTCACCGGCTGGTGCGCGAGCGCCTCTCCGCTGCCGCCGCCGGGGTGGCTCCGGGCCGCTACCAGATCCTCGCCGCGATCAACGCCGTGCACACCTCCGCCCGCGACATCCGCGACACCGACTGGTCGCAGGTCCTCGCCCTGTACGACCAGCTCGTCCGCCTCGACCCCTCACCGATCATCGCCCTCAACCGGGCCATCGCGGTCGCCGAGCTCGACGGCCCGGAGGTGGCGCTGGCGGCCGTCGACCGTCTTGAGCCCAGGTTGGCCGGCTATCACGCCTACCACGTCACCCGCGCCGACCTGCTGCGCCGGCTGGGCCGCGGCCGGGAGTCGCGTGCGGCCTACGACAAAGCCATCGAACTGGCCGGCAACACCGCCGAGACCGCCTCCCTGACCCGCCGCCGCGACCAGCTGCGGTAACGCCCACGGACGCATCTCGCACGGGAGGCGATACGCCGAGGACGACGTGTCCCTGGCCGACCTGGCCACCGAGTACAACGTCGGACGCTCCACCATCCATGGTTGCGGTCCTTCGAGGAAAGGGGGGAGGCACGCCCCACCCGAGGCCGACGCGCAGGCATGTCCCCTACGGACGCACCTCCCGGCCCGGGACGAGGGGCCGTCGGGTCCTGAAGGAGCCAACAGTCTGGAGACGGGCTCACGGGTGACGGTTGACGAGGCCGAGGTCCAGGGCGGCCAGGACGGCCGAGGTGCGGTCGGAGACGCCCAGCTTGCCGAACACCCGCAGCAGGTACGTCTTGACCGTCGCCTCCCCGATGAACAGCCGCCGGCCGATCTCTCCGTTCGTGAGCCCCTGGGCCACCAGCTCCAGGACCTCCCGCTCCCGCTCCGACAGCACGGGCACGGCGGGCCGCCGCCCGGCCAGCCGCGCGGCGACCGAGGGCGAGAGCACCGTCCGGCCGCCCGCCGCCGCCCGCACGGCCGACGCCAGGTCCGCCCGTGACACGTCCTTCAGCAGGTATCCGGCCGCGCCCGCGGAGACGGCCCGCAGGATCTCCCCGTCGTCCTCGTACGTCGTCAGCACGATGACCCGGTGGCCGGGCCCCAGCCGTTCGATGGCGCTGACCCCGTCCCCGCCCGGCATGCGCAGGTCCATGAGGATCACGTCGGGCAGCAGCCGGGGCACGACGACCACGGCCTCGTCCCCCGACCCGGCCTCGCCGACCACCTCCAGGTCCGGCTCGGCCTGCAGCATCCCGCGCAGCCCCTCGCGGACGATCGGATGGTCGTCGACGATCATCACCCTGAGCATGGCAGCTCCACCATGAGCGTGGTCCCCTGGCCGGGCGAGCCGGTGATCCGGACGGTGCCGCCGAGCCGGGTCACCCGGTTGCGCATCGCGCGCAGGCCGTAGCCGTCGCCGCCGGCCGAAGGGTCGAAGCCGCACCCGTCGTCGGAAATCGACATCCGTACGGCCGGGCCCGGTACGTGTTCGAGGGCCAGCCGTACGGAGCGGGCGCGGGCGTGCTTGCGTACGTTGGCCAGCCCTTCCTGAGCGGCCCGCACCAGCGTCTCCGCCACGAGGGCGGGCGCGTCGGAGGCCCCGGCGACGCTCACCTCCACGGGCAGCTCGAACCCCTTGGCCAGCCGCCCCAGCGCCTCCTCCAGCGAGGCGCCCTCCAGCGCGGGCGGCGCCAGGGCGGCGATGAGCGCGCGGGTCTCGGACAGGTTCTCCCTGGCCGTCTCCATGGCGCGCCGCACGTACGGGTCGTGCCCGTCCCCCGCGGCCTGCAGCAGCATCATGATGCTCGCGAACCCCTGGGCCAGCGTGTCGTGGATGTCACCGGCCAGCCGCTCGCGTTCGGCCAGCATCCCGGCCTCCTTGCTCACCTCGGCCAGCTCCTCCCGGGTGCGGTCGAGCTCCGCGATCAGCCGGGCCCGCTCGGTGTTCTGCCGCCCGAGCCGGTCGATGAACACCCCCAGCAGCGTACTGGCCGACAGTCCGAGGACGATCGCCACCGCGATCAGCAGCGGGTGCGAGCCGTTCTCCGCCATGAGCTGGATCGCGGGCCCGGCGAACATGGCCACCGTCACGGCCACGGCCCGCGCCCGCCGCAGCGCCATGAACGTCATGGGGATCAACGCCGACAGCGCGACGGAGGACTGCGACGCGAGCAGGTTGGCCGCGGTGAACAGGACGAGCATCGCGGCGGCGTGCCACCAGCCCTCCTTGGTGGGCGCGACCGGCGCCCGCACGGCCTTGCGGCCCCACAGCGCGTACGAGACGGTGATCAGGAGCAGCAGGATGATGGCGACCGGCGCCCCGTCGTCCACCACGATGATGATGATGGTCGCGATCAGCACGATCGCGAAGTACGCGTCCCAGAAGGGATAGGAACGCAACCAGGCGTTCTCCGCCCGCGCGTCCACGGGACTGCCCATGATCGACATTTTACCGGGAACATGTCCACCGATCGGAGGACAGACCCCCGTCCTGCACCGCGCGATCGTATGCATATGACCCAGAAGACGTATCCCCGCCTGATGCTCGCCCTGACCGTGATCTATGGGCTGGTGATCGCCCTGCTCGCGCTGCTCCAGACCGGCGGGGTCGGCATCGTCGCCATCGTCGGCGGCGTCATCGTCGGCCTCGGCTGGGCGCTGACCGGTATCCTCACCAAACGCCCCTCCTGACCACCGCCATCGCCACCAGTCCCCGCAAACGCGAAAGGCCCCCGGTAAGGGGGCCTTTGGTGTGGCTCCCGCGATAGGACTCGAACCTATAACCTGCCGGTTAACAGCCGGCTGCTCTGCCGTTGAGCTACGCGGGATCGTGCGTCTGCGCATTTCCTCGGGGCTGTCGGCCCCTCCGTCGTGCGCAGGAATAGATTAGCGCACTCCGGGAGTGCGTGTCGCATCGTAAGCGGGGTAGGCCCGGAGACAGCGGAGGTGCAAAATGCGTTATCGAGTGACATTCGCTGTGGGTCTGGCGATCGGCTACGTGCTGGGCAGCCGGGCCGGGCGCGAGCGGTACGAACAGATCAAGCGGACGGCCCAGCGTGTCGCCGACAGCCCCAGGGTGCAGGAGGTCGCCGGGGTGATGGGCGCGCAGGCGTCGAGGCTGGCCGGGGTGGCCAAGTCGAAGGTGGGGGCGACATTGCAACATCGCATCCCGTTCCTCAGTGCCGACAACCACCACCCCGACACGGGCACGGGCTGGCCTGAAGAGGACATCGTGGACAAGAAGGCCCGCGAGAGCGGGATCCCTTACTGATCAGACAGGGCAGGGCATGGGCGTGGGCGCCCCACACGGCCCCACACGGCTCCGTACGGGCGTCCACAGCTGGGCCGGGCGCACACGTCCATGCTCCGCCGCAGCCCTTCCACGAACGTCACACGTCCATGCTCCGCCGCAGCCCTTCCACGAACGTCATACGTCCATGCTCCGCCGCACCCCTTCACGGGCGTCATACGCCCATGCTCCGCCGCAGCCCTTCCAGGGCCTGTTCGGCCTGCGCGCGCAGGCCCGGGTCCTCGGGGTCGAGGCCGTCGTCGAAGACGAAGGTCCAGCCGCGCACCTCACCGCCGGGCCGGCGCCTGGCCACCAGCCGCACGCCGCCCCTCCCCGGGAGTTTCACGTGCTTGTTGACCACGATCGTGGAGTTGACGCGCTCCCGCACGGTCTCGGGCAGCATCCGCGGGTCGGTGATCTGCTCGGCGTGCCGCGCGCCGTCCGTGGTGAGGATCCGCACCCCGTCGTCGTCCCACGACGCCTTGTCGACCATCTCGTACGGCACCCGCGTCCCGTCCGTCAGGTAGAGGGCGAGGTTCGTGGCCACCACATAGCCGGAGACCGCCCCGGCGGCGAACGTCAGCACCCGCTCCCCGGGCTCGGTGGCCAGGGACTTGCGCACGTCGGCGGGCAGGCGGCGGAAAATGCTCATTCCTCCACGTTATCGGCGAGCAGATCGAGGGTGAGCGCCGCGCTCCACGAGAAGTCCCTGCACCCGCGCCCGCTGCCGTCGAAGGGGTCGAAGCACTCCCGGAACCCGGCCTGCCGGACCAGGCGCAGGGTGCCGTTGGCGAGCTGCTGGCCGAGCTGGTCGAGCGAGTGCACGGCCGCGGCCCTGCGCAGCAGCCAGTTGGTGTTCACCCACGAGGGGCCGCGCCAGTAGCGCGTACGGTCGAACTGGGGGGCCCGAATCTCGCAGCTCGGCACCGGATAGCCGGTGGCCCCCATGAACCTGGCCGACTCCAGCACCTCCACCGCCGCGTGCAGGTGGTCGCTGGGCAGCCCGGGATCCAGCAGGGGCCCGAACCCGCCCACCGTGCAGACCCGGATCAGCCGGTCGGTCCGCAGGTCGCGGGCGTAGAAGCAGCCGTCCCACAGGCGGTCGAGCATGGCCTGCCTGATGCGGTCGGCCTGCTCGGTGTGGGGGACGGGGTCGGCGCCCGCCAGCGGCGCCAGCTCGGCCAGGGCCTGGCAGGAGGCCAGCCAGATCCCGTTGAACATCGGGTCCTCGATCGCGAACGGATGCTCGTCCCGCAGGTATTCGGCCCGGTATCCGGCGTCCCGGTAGCGCATGGCCAGCCAGACGTAGCGGTCGTGGTCGCTGTCGGGGTGGCGCTGCTCGAGCTCCACGTGGCGGTAGCCGTACCTGATCGCGGGCAGCGCGTTCAGGGGCTCGTCCCAGGAGGGGCTGTCGTCCATGCCCGACTCCCAGGGATGCACGATCGCCGCCAGACCCGCGCCGCCGAGATCGCGGGCCGAGGAGAGGTAGGCGTGCTGCGCCACCAGCGCCGGGTACGCCTTCCTGACGAACGCGACGTCGCCGGTGTGCCGGTAGAACCACCACAGCGCCAGCGCGTGCAGCGGTGGCGAGGTGAGCCCCGAGGTGAGTACGCGTGGCGCGGCCTCATGCTCCTGCGAGCGCCACACGGACGGCCCCGGGAAGTACGCCTCGCGCGTGTGGAAGACGATGTGCGGCACCATCCCGGTCGCCCACTGCCCCCGCAGCAGGCTGAGCAGCTCGTCGCGGGCCCGGTCCGGCCGGTGCCTGGCCAGACCGATGACGACGAACGCGGAGTCCCAGCTCCATTGGTGCGGATAGAGACCTGGCGCGGGCACGGTGCCCGTGCCTGTCCAGTTCGCCTCGAGCACGGCCAGTGCCTCGCGCCCGAGCGCGGCATCGTCGACCGCCGGCCGCGCCTCCATCACACAACTATGCCTGGGGAAACCCCAAGACGCTATGTCCTCTTGACCCACTTCGACAGGAGCATGACGCCGAACGCCACGGCACCGATGATCAGTCCCCACTTGAGCAGCGTGAGCGCGAAGCCCACAAGGGGCCCGAGAAGTACGAGTGCGGCCACGACGGCCGCGATGATCAGCAGAATTCGTCCCATGCCTGCAACGGTAAAAGATCCTTTAAGCGAATTGCAGGCGATGCAGGGTTGAATCAGGGACAAGTCAGGGGCCACCCCTACTCTTGGAACCAACCGGCCGATCCCCCCGTTGTGCCGGTAGGAGCAAGGGTTCGGGGGAGGCCTGCTTCACGGGGAGCGTGATGAGCCTGGGACCACCTATGAGCAGGGAGGGCGTCGAGCACGCACTGCGCGCTCGAGCCGACGAACGCGACCGCGTCTCCGGCGACCTGCTCGATCTCGAATCCCACACCACCTATCAGCTGCTCAAGGGATCCTCCTTACGCGGGGAGACACAGCGGAGATGGGCCGCGGCGCAGGAGTCGCTGGCCACGCTGTGGTCTCTGAACGACGCGTACCGGGGGGTGCTGCGTGACGCGGAGCAGATCAGGGCCACGCGCGCCAGGCTGACCCCCGAACAGCTGAGCCGGCTGACGGAGCTGCTGGCGGGCCCGTCCGTGGTGCTGCGGGCCACCGCCAAGCCCGTCGAGCAGCGCTCGCTGCTGCCCCAGAAGGACGAGCGGCTGACCCTCGACCAGACCCTGACCCGGATGGACGCCGCCTTCCGCGAGGTCACCTCCGCGCTCAACGACATCGACGCGGTGTGGAACGCCGTGCTGCCCCGCCTCGACGGCGCCGACGGCGACCTACGCCACATCCGCGACCTCGAACGCCGGTTAGGCGAGGGCGCCGACCTGACCGCGCAGGAGGCCGAGCTGAAGCGGCTGCGCGGCTCGGTGGTCGAAGACCCGCTGGGCCCGTCCGCGGAGCCGGACCTCGACCGGCTGACCCGGCTGCTGGCCGGCTCCCGCGCGGAGCTGGAGCTGGCGCTCACCGTCAAGGACGAGTTCGCCAGGCGGCGGGAGGACCTCGTGGCCGCGCTCGACCGGGTACGGGGGGCCGAGAGCGAGGCCAGGCTGGCCCACGGCGCGGTGGTCGTGAAGATCGCCCTGCCTCCGCAGGCCCAGCCGCGCGGCCGGGCCGAGTCCCTGGCCGCCGAGCTGGACGCGCTCGACGCCTCGGCCGACACCTGGGTGCTGCGGGCCAAGCGGCTGGCGGCGCTGGAGGAGGAGGCCCGCAAGGCCGCCGAGCAGTCGCAGACCACGGCCAAGGCGCTCTACGGCCTGGTCAGCAGGCGTGACGAGCTGCGCGGGCGGCTCGGCGCCTGCCAGGTGATGGCGGTGCGCAAGGGCCTGGCGGAGGACCCGGCGGCCTCCGAACTGTTCGAACGGGCGCGCGTGCTGCTCTGGACCGCGCCCTGCGACCTGACGAGGGCGGCGGCGGCCGTCGAGACGTACCAGCGCGCGATCCACGGAGGTAAGCCATGACCCGCTGCGCGCAGCCGGGCTGCACGGGCACGATCGAGGACGGCTACTGCGACCTGTGCGGCCACTCGGCGAGCACGCCGGCGCCGCCGCCCGCTTCTGTGCCCGTTTCTGGGCCTGTTTCGGTCCCCCTGCAGACACAGCCGGTGAGCCGGTCCGTCACCTCTCCGGTGAGCAGCGGCAGGTCGCGGCCCGGCGTGCTGGCCACCATCGCCGACCTGCCGTCGGTGCCCTACCGCGACCCGGCCACCGCCGTGATGGCCGACCCCGTGGTGCCCGAGAACAAGCGGTTCTGCGCCAACCCGGCGTGCGGGCAGGAGGTCGGGCGCTCCAGGGAGGGGCGGCCGGGGCTGACGGACGGGTTCTGCCCGCACTGCCGTACGCAGTTCTCGTTCACCCCCAAGCTGGACAAGGCCGACCTGGTGGCGGACCAGTACCGCGTGCTGGGCTGCCTGGCGCACGGCGGGCTCGGCTGGATCTACCTGGCCTCCGACGAGAACCTCGACGGCATGTGGGTCGTGCTCAAGGGCCTGCTCAACACCAACGACGCCGAGGCGCTGGCGGCGGCGGAGGCGGAGCGGAAGTTCCTCACCACGGTCGACCACCCCAACATCGTCAAGATCCTCAACTTCCAGCGCTCCGGCGGCTTCGGCTACATCGTCATGGAGTACGTGGGCGGCCAGTCGCTGCACGAGCTGCGCCGCCAGGGCCCGGTGCCGCTGCGCGAGGCCCTCATGTACGGCCGGGAGATCCTGCAGGCGTTCGCCTACCTGCACGAGCACGGCATGGTCTACTGCGACCTCAAACCGGCCAACGTGATCAGGGTCGGCAAGCGGCTCAAGCTCATCGACCTGGGCGCGGTGCTGCCCATCGGCGCGCCGCCGGGCTCGGGCTGGGCCACGCCCGGCTACCACGGCCCCGAGGTGGAGACCCACGCCGCCGCCGCCACCGCCGACCTCTACACCGTGGCCAGGACGCTGGCGGTGCTGGCGATCCCGGGCTTCTCCCCGTACGCGAACGGCGTGGCCACCCCGCTGCCCGAGGACTGCGGGCACCCGTCGTTCACCCGGCTGCTGCGCAAGGCCACCGCCGTCAATCCCGCCGACAGGTTCCAGAGCGCGGAGGAGATGGAGGAGCAGCTCGTCGGGGTGCTGCGGGAGGTCAGCGCCATCGAGGACAAGGTCCCGTACCCGGCGCCCTCGCCGATGTTCGGGCCCGAGCGCGGCGCCGTGGGCACGGCGCTGGCGGAGGAGAGCGACGTGGTGTTCGGGCCGCTCGATCCGGTGGCCGTCGCGCAGGCGCTGCCGGTGCCGCTGGTCGACCCCGCCGACGCGGCGGCGGGCGCGCTGGCCGGGCTGCTGGGCAGCGACGGCAAGGAGCTGATGGACCAGCTCGCCGCGCTGCCGAAGACGCCCGAGACGAAGCTGATGCGGGCCAGGCTGCTGGCCGAGTGGGCCTCGGCCGAGGCCCCCGTCGCGCTGAACGAGCTGGACATCGAGCTGCCCCGCGACTGGCGGGTGACCTGGTACCGCGGGGTGCTGTGCCTGACCACGGGGCGGCCGGAGGAGGCCGCCGCCATGTTCGACGCGTGCCTGTCGGCGCTGCCCGGCGAGCTGGCGCCGAAGCTGGCGCTGGCGTTCGCGCTGGAGTGCGCGGGCAAGCCCGCCGCCGGCTGGTACGAGGCCGTGTGGCGGACCGACCACTCGTACGTGAGCGCGGTGTTCGGGCTGGCCAGGTCGGGCCGGATGAGCGTGCTCGACGAGGTGCCCACCCATTCGGTCCACCGGGCGCGGGCGCAGGTGGCGCTGGCGGTCTCCGTCGTACGGGGGGCCGACCTGAGCAGGCTCACCACGGACGACCTGGTGGGCTCGGCCGACCGGCTGGCCAAACAGGCCGACCTCGACCCGCGCCGC
Organism: Nonomuraea sp. NPDC052116; assembly: GCF_040680035.1. NCBI lineage: Bacteria > Bacillati > Actinomycetota > Actinomycetes > Streptosporangiales > Streptosporangiaceae > Nonomuraea > Nonomuraea sp. NPDC052116. Next base: position 60,062 of record NZ_JBFAWA010000002.1, read on the forward strand.
CGCGACGTGCTCACCGCCGAGCTGCTCACCTCGGCGCTGACCTGGCTCGAGAGCGGTTCGCCGCCGAAGGGCGCGCAACTGGCCGAGGCGCCGTTCACCGAGCAGGGGCTGCGCAGGCGGCTGGAGTCGATCTTCCGCAAGCTGGCCGTCGCGGCCGAGTCCCGCCAGGAGCGCCACGCCCTCATCGACCAGGCGAACGCGGTGCGCCCGAGGAGCTGGTTCTGATGGATCCGCAGCGAAGCGAGGACATCCATCAGAACGCCCCGAGCGCGGCTCGGCAAAAGGACGCCATGAGTTGTCCCGTGTGTGAGGCGCCCGTGCTCGCGGGTGACACCTACTGCGAGGCGTGCGGGCACACCCTGGGCGCGCCGACCTGCGCGTCGTGCGGCGCGGCGGCCGTGGACGCCGAGGGCTACTGCGAGCGGTGCGGCCTGCGCCAGCCCACCGACAGGGACCACGCGGAGACCGTGATCGACGGCGGCGCGGCGGCCGTGACCGACAAGGGCCTGCGCCGCAGCCGCAACGAGGACGCGGTGGCGCTGCTGACGTCCGGCGACGCGATCGTGACCGTGGTCTGCGACGGCGTGGGCAGCTCGCCCAGGGCCGACGAGGCGTCCGCGGTGGCCGTCGAGACCGCCTCGTCCGCGCTGGCCAGGGGGCTGGGGCAGGAGGAGGCGTTCGAGCTGGCCGGGCGCGCGGTGACCAAGCTCGCCACGTCCGTGGACGACGCCCCCGCCTGCACGTACATCGCCGCCGTGGTCGAGCGGGGCCGGATCACGCTCGGCTGGGCCGGCGACACCAGGGCCTACTGGCTGCCGGGTCCCGCAGGCCGGCCCGGCGTCATGCTGACCGTGGACGACGCGATCGAGACCGGCGAGATCACCGGCTGGCTGGGCGCCGACGCCGTCGACGTCCCGCTCCACGTACGCACCCTCATCCCGGAGGAGCCCGGCCTGCTGCTCGTCTGCAGCGACGGCCTGTGGCGCTATCTGGACGGCTACGCCTTCCCCAGCTCCGGAACCCCCATCGACATGGCCCGCGAGATGCTGCGCCACGCGCTCGACTCCGGCGGCCAGGACAACGTGACCATCGCCTTGATCCCCCTAGGAGTGACGCATGGGTGAGCAGCCGACCTTCACCTTGACGATCGACCAGAACAAGTACCTCTCCACCGACGCCCGCGACGTGCACGCCATCCTCACGGTCAGCTCCACCGGCGGCGTCACCACGCAGTCCGTCGCCGCCGAGGCCGCCGAAGTGATCATCATTGACACGTCCGGCTCGATGAGCGGCAGCAAGATCCGCGAGGCCAGGCAGGCGGCCACGACCGCCGTCCACACCCTGCGCGACGGGGTGTATTTCGCGGTGGTCGCCGGCACCGAGCGGGCCAAGGTCGTCTACCCCGGCGGCAACGCCAACCTGGTCAGGTCGAGCCCGGCCACCAGGGCCGAGGCCGAGCGGGCGATCAGCCGGTTGAGCGCGCACGGCGGCACCGCCATGGGCGAGTGGCTGAAGCTGGCCGGGCATCTCCTCTCGGCGCACCCGTCGGCGATCCGGCACGCGCTGCTGATGACCGACGGCCAGAACAACGAGCGGCCCGAGGTGTTCGCCTCGGTGCTGGCGGGCTGGAGCGGCAAGTTCGTGTGCGACTCCCTGGGGATCGGCGAGGACTGGGTGCCCGCCGAGCTGCGCAAGGTCGCGGAGGCCATGCTCGGCTCGTTCGACTACGTACGCAACCAAGGGGATCTGTCGGAGTTCTTCCGCAGGCTGACGCAGACGTCGATGAGCAAGACCGTGGCCGAGCTGTCGCTGCGGGTGTGGGTGCCGCAGACCGCGACGCTGAAGTTCGTCAAGCAGGTCTCCCCCACGCTGCTCGACCTGACCGGCAAGCGCACCGACGTGAACCCGCTGACCGGCGACTACCCGACCGGCTCCTGGGGCACGGAGGAGCGCGAGTACCACATCTGCGTGGAGGTGCCGCCGGGGCAGATCGGGCACGAGATCAGGGCCGGCTGGGTCAAGCTCGTACGCCCCGACACCCAGGAGGTCCTGGCCAGCGGGAACGTGCTCGCCCAGTGGACCGACGACCTGGCGCAGTCCACCCGGATCAACGGCAAGGTCGCCCACTACACCGGCCAGGCCGAGCTGCACGAGCTCATCCAGGACGGCCTCAGCGCCCGCGCCATGGGGGACGTCGACACCGCGACCGCCCGCCTGGCCAAGGCCCAGCAGCTGGCCGCCCAGTCGGGCCGCGAGGACACGGCCAGGCTGCTGGAGAAGGTGGTCGAGGTCGATCCGGCCACCGGCACGGCCCGGCTGCGCAGGAACGTGGACAAGGCCGACGAGCTCGAACTCGACACCGGCTCCGTCCGTACCAGCCGGCTGCGCAAGGAAGGAAACTGATGGCCACCTGTCCGCAGGGGCACCCGTCAGGCGCCGACGACTACTGCGACGTCTGCGGCGCCCAGATGGGGGGCGCGCCCGCGGCCGCGCCCCAGCCCCAGGCTCCGGGCCCGTCGGTGGAGGCGTGCCCGGTCTGCCAGACGCCGCGCGCCGGGCAGTTCTGCGAGGTGTGCGGGCACGACTTCACCGGCGGCAGCGCGCCCGTCGCGGTCCCCGTGAGCGGGGTGCGGTTCGAGGCCGTCACGGCGGCCGACCGGACCTACTACGAGAAGGTCATCGCCGAGGGCGGGCCCGACGCGGCGGCGATGGCGTTCCCGCCGTACTGCCCCGAGCGCTCGTTCGCGCTGATGGGCGAGCAGGTACGCATCGGGCGGCGCAGCCGGGCCAGGAACGTGGCCCCCGAGATCGACCTGACCGGGCCGCCCGAGGACCCGGGCATCTCCCACCTGCACGCCGTGCTGCTGGCGCAGCCGGACGGCTCGTGGATGCTGGTCGACCCGGGCTCCGCCAACGGCACCCAGGTGAACGGCAAGCCCGTCAAGGTCAACGTGCCGGTCAGGGTCGGCGCGGGTGACCGGATCCACCTGGGCGCGTGGACCGTCATCACCATCAGGGAGGGCACGCCGTGACCCTCGCACAGCCCCAGGCGCCCCAGGCCCCCGCGATGCCGGCGGCGGGCGGCCCGCCGCCGGCGCGCCGGAGCGTGCCCGGCAGGATCCGGGTCATCACCGGCATCACCGTCGCCTCGCTGGCGCTGCTCTTCGGGGCGCTCGCGGTCGGCAGCATGACCGCCCGCGACGGCCTGCAGGTCATCGGGCGCGACGCGGGCCCGCAGGTGGTCGCCACCGCCGATCTCTACCTGGCGCTGAGCGACATGGACGCGCAGGTGGCCAACGTGCTGGTGATGGGCGACCAGTACGCGCCGCAGCGCGCGCAGGCGCTCGACCGCTACGAGGCGGCGCGGTCCAGGGCCAACGAGGCGCTGATGCAGGCGCTGTCGCTGGCCGACACCAAGGCGGAGCAGGCGACGGTCCACGCGGTGCTCGACCGGCTGGGCCGCTACGAACGGCTGACCGGCCAGGCGCTGCTGCTGGACGAGCGGTCCAAGCACGCGCCGGGGCCGCCGCCCCAGGACGTGGTGCTCACCTACCGCGAGGCCACCAAGCTGATGCGGGTCGAGCTGCTGCCCCAGGCGTACAACCTGACCTTGGAGAGCGGCACGATCGTGCGCGCCACCTACGACGAGAAGACCGTCATGGTGCCCCTCCTGCGGGCCGCCGTGGTGGTGGCCGGGCTGCTCGCGCTGGGCTGCCTGATCTGGCTGCAGGTCTTCCTCGCGCGGCGCTTCCGCCGGGTGTTCGGCCCGGCGCTGCTGGTCGCCACCGTGACGACCGCGATCGCGCTGATCTCCGGGCTGACCGTGCTCGCGCAGGACGAGAACGCGCTGCGCACGGCGAAGTCGGCCGGGTTCGACTCGGTGCTGACGCTGGCCAAGGCGCGCTCGATCAGCAACAGCATGCAGGGCGACCAGAGCCGCTATCTGCTCGACAAGGAGTGGGCCGACACCTACGAGCACACGTTCCTGGACAAGGCGATGTCGGTCGTCTACCTCAAGGCGGGCAACCTGCGGACCTACCACGACCAGGTCGCCAAGGGTGACGACGACGTCCTCGGTCTGCTGGGGCCCGAGCTCGTCGGCAAGCAGGGCGATCAGGCCATGGAGGCGTACCGGAGCTTCCAGGCCGCCGACGGGAAGTTCCGCGAGCTGGTGGCGGGCGGCAGGACCAACGAGGCGGTCGCCGAGCGGCTCGGGCCGGTGAGCCAGGCGTTCGACGCCTATGACCGCGCGCTGGTGTCGCTGTCCGCCGGGCATCAGGCCGTGTTCACGCGGGCGATCGCGACCGGCGAGGGCTCGCTGGACAACCTGTGGCGGCTGTTGCCGTTCGCGATCGGCGCGATCGGCCTGCTGGTGATCGCAGGGGTGTGGCCACGACTCAAGGAGTACCGGTGAAGCGGGCGTTGGCAGCGGTGCTGGCCCTGTTCGCGACGGTCGTCGCGGGCTGCGGGACGGACGGGCAGGAATCGGTCCTGGACAAGGACAAGATCGTCATCGCGGTACGGCCCGACCTGCCGTCGGTCGGGTTCCGCCGCCCGGACGGCGGGTTCGAGGGCTTCGACGTGGACGTGGCCGCCTACATCGCGCGCAAGCTGCACAAGCAGGCCTCCTACATCCCCGTGCTGGCCGCCGACCGGGCGAAGGTGCTGACGGACGGCAAGGCCGACCTGGTGCTGGCCACGTTCACGATCGACCAGGAGCGCAAGAAGGACGTGCTGTTCGCGGGGCCGTACCACGTCTCCTACCAGGACATCCTGCAGCGGCCCGACGAGACGATCAAGAACGTGCGCGAGCTCAAGGGCCGAAAGATCTGCGCGGTCAAGGGCTCGAACGCGGCCCAGCGGGTCGTGGAGGAGCGCGAGGTGCCGGCGCAACTGGTGCCGTTCGACGACTACAAGGCGTGCCTGACGGCGCTGAAGAGCAAGCAGGTCGACGCGGTCACCACCAACGACGTCATCCTGGCGGGGCTGGCCAACCAGGACGGGACGGGGCTGAAGCTGGCCAACGCGCAGTTCAACGAGCAGCGCACCGGGGTGGGCATGCGCAGGAGCGACGTGGCCGGGTGCGAGGCGGTCAACCGGGCGATCACCGACATGTACCAGGACGGGACGACCGCGCGGCTGCTGAACCGGTGGTTCGGCAAGTCGGGGCTGGACCTGTCGACGGTCGCGGTGCCGCAGTTCGAGGGCTGCTCCTGACGGCCGCGGACATGGGAAGGGCCCGGGCTACGAGGCCCGGGCCCGTTCCCTTGGGATCCCTCCGGATCAGTCCAGATAGTCCCTCAGCATCTGCGCCCGCGTCGGGTGCCGGAGCTTGGCCAGGGTCTTCGACTCGATCTGCCGGATGCGCTCCCGCGTGACCCCGAACTCCCTGCCCACCTCCTCCAGCGTGCGCGGATGACCGTCGGCGAGGCCGAAGCGGAGCTGGATGATGCGCTGCTCGCGGTCGGACAGCGTGGCCAGGATGTCGTCGAGCTGGTCCTGCAGCATGATGAAGGCCGCGGCCTCCATGGGCACGACGGCGTCGGCGTCCTCGATGAAGTCTCCGAGGTCGGAGTCCTCCTCACCGATCGGCGACTGCAGTGACACCGGCTCCTGGGCGATGCGCTGGATCTCCACCACGCGATCGACAGGGAGGTCCATCTCCTTGGCGATCTCCTCGGGAATCGGCTCGCGGCCGAGGTCCTGGTGGAGCTGGCGCTGCACGCGCACGAGCTTGTTGATGGTCTCCACCATGTGCACGGGAATGCGGATCGTCCGCGCCTGGTCGGCGATGGCCCTCGTGATCGCCTGCCTGATCCACCAGGTGGCGTAGGTGGAGAACTTGTAGCCCTTCGTGTAGTCGAACTTCTCGACCGCCCGGATGAGCCCGAGGTTGCCCTCCTGGATCAGGTCCAGGAACAGCATGCCGCGGCCCACGTACCGCTTGGCGATCGACACCACGAGCCTGAGGTTGGCCTCGATGAGCCGCTGCTTGGCCCGGGTGCCCTGCCAGACGAGCTCCCTGAACTCCGGGAAGGCCAGGCGCGAGACCCCGCTGCCCAGCTTGTCCTCGGCGAACAGACCGGCTTCGATCGACTTGGCGAGCTCCACCTCCTCCTCTGCGGTCAGCAAAGGCACACGGCCGATCTCCCGTAGATAAATACGGACCAGATCGCTGGTCGGCGCCCGCTTGCCAACGTCTTCCTCATCGGCGCGGGTGGCCTCCTCGTCGCCCTGGGGCTCGAGGACCTCCACGCCGTTCTCGGCGAGCATGCGCACGACGCGTTCCAGCGCGTCGGACGGCAACTCGGATCGGTCAAGCGCGGCTGCGACGTCATCGACGGTTACGCTCCCGCGCTCTCTTCCCTTCGCGACGAGGTCCGCCACCTGATCTACCGATGGCGGACTGCTTGGCAGCACCGATGCACCCACGGGAGACAGTCTGCAGTATTGGTTCCATCAAATGGCAGACCCATTTTTGTCACCGAAGGTAAGACTAACGTCCTTACCGAATTGAGATCACTTAAAGGTTTAGCCGGAGTTTGATCAGGAAAGTAAAGTCAATTACGCGGTCTGGATTCCCGGCGCCCGGCGACACCCTCCGGTCGGACGCAACTCTTTCGCTGCCCGGAAGTCGTCGGCCATCCTCATTGTCGCTGTATTGGACCGAGCCAGGCTCGCGGGCTTTCCCTGGTCAACCGCCCTGATATCCCGCTTGTCATCGCGGCCGAACTGTTATCAACCGCCCGCGTGGTATGCCCGCTTCACAGGGGTTCGGTAGTCGTCCGCGACCTGGCTCGCGCCGCTGTCCACGTCGATCCGGACCAGCCGTGTCCGGCCGCCGCCGTCCACGCGGAGCGTCACCTCCCGCTCCCCCGTCCAGGTGGCGGCCGCGGGCTTCTGGACGGCGATCTTCTCGCTCACCTGCCTGCTCGCCAGGTCGTACACCACCAGGCCCGGGGCCTGGCCCGGCACGTACACGGCGATCCTGCGCCCGTCGGCGGCCAGCGCCGCGACCTTGCCGTCGCCGTCCCACTCGGGCAGGTTGAATCCCACGATCTGGGGCGGCGTGTCGCGGCGGAGCACGCGCCCGCGCAGGTCCGTGACGGCCAGGTCGGTCGTCGAGCCGCTCCGGACCAGCAGCATCTCACCGCCGTCGCCGCTGAACCCGGCCGGGTTCCAGTTGAGGGGCGCGGGCAGCGAGCCGATCTTCTTCCCGGTGACGGCGTCGAACACGCGGCCCCGGTGGGAGCCGTCGTTGTCGAAATAGGCCAGCCGGCGGCCGTCCGGCGACAGCATCAGCGTCGTCTCGTCCACGCCGGCCTCGTTCCTGGGCTGCTTGATCGATCCCACGCGCTTGCCGGAGGGGTAGGTGACGAGGGCTCTGTCCGCCGCCCTGAAGTAGGCCATGCGGGCCCCGTCGGCGCTCACCGCGACCGGCCGGTCGCCCTCCCCCAGCGCCTTCAGCGTGCGCGTGGCGCCGCTGCGGAGCACGACCTGGAGCGTCCTGCCCTTGAGCGGCGCCGCGTAGCGGATCGGGTCGCTCGTGGCCCCCGCGGCCGGCGTGATCGCGAACGGCGCCAGCAGGGCGGCCGCGACGGCAAGGTGGCTCACTCTCACTTCGGCACCCCCGCACGGATCGTGTACTTGTCCACCTGCTTGGTGGCCCCCGTCGCGGGGTCGAGCGCGTAGACCCGGGTGGTCCGCCGCAACTCCTCGTCGGAGCCGATGACGCGGCGGAGCTCCAGCCGCCCGCCCGGCCCCCAGGCCAGGCTCGACATGCCCTGCGTCGCCTTGATCGGTCTGCCCTTGCCCGCCCAGGCGCGGGCCAGCAGGTCGTACGCCCGCACCCGCTCGGGCTGCTTGCCCGCCGTGGGCGGCCGCACCAGGAGCGTGTGGCCGTCGGCCGCCAGCACGAACTCGGAGTCCCTGGACACGACCTCCTGGGGCGGCGTGTCGGCGACCGGCCCGCCGTCCAGCGGGTACGCGAGCACCTCGATCGTGTTGTCGTCCTTCGCCCTGGTCGCGAGCACCTCGTCACCGTCGGCGCCGAACCCCTTCGGCACGTCGGTCGCCGGAAGCGTCCTGACCGTCCGGCCGGTCGCCACGTCGACCACCATCGGCGCGCGCGGCTTCGCCGCCTCCGCGAAGCCGACCAGCAGGCGGCGGCCGTCGGGCGACAGGAACAGGTCGACGTACTTGGTGCCCACGCCCTTGCCGTAGGCGGGCAGCACGGTCGCCTTGCCGCCGGGCCACCGCTCGACGACCACCCGGCCGTCGCGGGCCCTGACGTAGGCGATGGTGCCGCCGTCCCCGCTGACCTCGAACGGCGCCGGATCGTCCTCCACCTCGTCGGCCCGCGTCCCGTCGGCCTCGGTGGCGTACCGGGCGGCGGCGGGGAACTTCACCCAGCGGCCGTCGCGGAGGTAGAGGTACCAGGGGGCCTTCTTGCACGGGATGAAGTAGTCGGCGCCGCAGTTGGGCAGATGAGCGGCCCGGACCGGCGAGCTCTTGGCCGCCCCCGCCTCCGCCGTGCCGGCCGCGCCCGCCACCATCGCCACGGCCGCCAGCGCCCCTAGAGCCGACGTGATCTTGACTCTCACGCCGGTTTAGACCGCTTTGCCGCCGCAAAGGTTGATCACAAACCCATCACGCCCGGCAGGCGGCGCAGTGCCCAGGGCGGCGTGCGGGGGTCAGCTGCCGGCAGCGCGGTCGCGGAGGACGCGGCGCTGTTGCTCCAGCGCCACCAGCTCCCCGAACAGCTTGTTGTACTCCTGCTGCTCCTCCACCGGATTGAGCCGCTGCATCCGCGACTTCGCCTGCGCGATGGCCCGGTCGACCGCGATGGCCTCGATGGCCGCCAGCATGGCGCCGGCGTAGCGTTCCTCGGCGTGCGCGTCCGCCTGGATGGGCTCCACCGCGAAGCGGGTCAGCTGCCGGCAACCTGGTTGAGCAAGGCTCTGCGCTGCTGTTCCAATGCGACCAGCCTGCCGTACAGCCTATTGAACTCCTGTTCCCCATCGACTGGATTGAGCCGCTGGAGACGGGACTTGACCTGCGCGATCGCCCTGTCCACCGCCAACTTCTCCACCGCGGCCAGCAGGTCTGACCCATAGCGCTCTTCTGCCCCGGCGTCCGCTTTCAGGGGCTCCACGGCAAACCTGGAGACCAGTGTCTGTGCTGCTGAATCGTGGGCATGCTCGAGCAACCGATCGACCCACTCACGACCACCGTGTCCAGCCGAGGCGGCACCGCCCGCAGCGATGATCACCTTCTGCAGGACCGCGTGTTCGGGTGTGGTAAACGCTTGCTCATCGAGTGCGTCGAACCGAGGCCCAAGCAGAGCAGGCCGCTGAATAGCAAGCTTGAGTAGTTCGCTCTCGAACCGCACGTGGGGTCCAATCACCTCAGCCTTGGGGGCTCGTTGAGGGCGCCCTCGCTTGGCGTGCCAAACCTCGGTGATACGTCGCTGGACGAAACCCTCGTCCAGGAATCCCAGCCAGCCATCAAGATCGATGCTGTATCGCTTACGCAATCCAGGATCTTTGATCCCGGCCACGATCGGCGCGGCGGCGTCGAGTGCGGCGATCTTGCCTTCGTTGCTGCGCAGGTCGTAGCGGGAGATCGTGCTCCTGATCGCGAACTGGAAGAGCGGCTCCCGACTCGCGATGAGGTCCCGCACGGCCGCGTCGCCCTGCTTGACCCGCAGGTCGCACGGGTCGAGCCCGTCGGGCTGCACCGCGACGTAGGTCTGGGTGACGAACTTCTGCTCGTCGGCGAACGCCCGCAGCGCCGCCTTCTGCCCGGCCGCGTCGCCGTCGAAGGTGAAGATCACCTCGCCCCGGAATTCGGCCTGGTCGAGCAGGAATCTGCGCAGGATCTTGATGTGCTCCTCGCCGAACGACGTGCCGCAGGTGGCCACCGCCGTCGGCACTCCGGCCAGATGGCAGGCCATCACATCGGTATAGCCTTCGACGATCACGGCCTGGGCGCGCTTGGAGATCTCCCGTTTGGCGAGATCAATCCCATAAAGCACCTGGCTCTTCTTGTAAAGCGGCGAGTCAGGCGTATTCAGATATTTCGGACCATCATCGGAATCGAGCAACTTCCGCGCGCCGAATCCGATCACATCGCCCGTGGCGTCCCTGATAGGCCAGATCAGCCGCCCCCTGAAGCGGTCGATGGGCCCCCGCCGGCCCTCCTTGGCCAGCCCGCCCTTGACGATCTCCTCGGCGGTGAACCCGCGCCCCAGCAGATGCCGCGTCAGCGCCTCCCATTCGGCCGGCGCGTAGCCCACCCCGAACAGCTCGGCGTCGGCCCGCTCGAAGCCCCGCTCCGACAGGAACCGCCGCCCGGGCGCCGCGTCGGGCACGAGCAGCTTGTCCGCGTAGAACTCCGCCGCCGCCTTGTGCGCCTCGATCAGCCGGGCCCGCTCGCCGTGGTCGCGCCTGGGGACGTAGCCGCCCTGCTCGTACTGCAGCGTGATCCCGGCCCGCTGCGCCAGCCGCTCGACCGCCTCGCCGAACGACAGATGCTCGATCTTCTCGACGAACGTGATCACGTCGCCGCCCTCGGAGCAGCCGAAGCAGTTTCCGGTCAAAATATTGTCTTCTAGGACAAAGGCGTGCCCATGATCAACGGTGGCGCAGAACACCTCCTCGACGCGATCCGTCTCTTCGACCGACTTCACCACCCAGCCGCGCCTGGCGAACGCCTTCGCCGCGCCGGCGAACCTCAGGCGGTGCTCGTCGATCAAAAAGAAGGCCTCAGTGAGGTCCTCGTTGACGAAGTGGATGCGGAAGAGCGAGCTCGGCTCCCGGCCCGGAAAGCCCACGCGCACTTGCTCCGTGATGCCGTAGGTGCCGATCCCGAGCCTCGTGCACACGGTGCGGACGAACTCCAGCGTCGCCTTGTCCGCGCAGTTCAGGATAATCGTGCCGTCTTTGGCGACATGCCCGTCGGCAGCCAGGTAGCCCGCGAGCCAGCCATAAAGGTACGGCACGGACTCATCTAGCGGAGGGAGCTCCTTGAAGAACCGCGGCAGGTGGTGGACCAGGAGCTGCCTGCTGTTTCCCGAGGCACCATCGGATCCCTCCGTCACATAGCTGAGAGGGAACCACTTGAGCAGTTGTGCGTCCTTGACGCTGTCGAGCGTCGCCCTACTTCCCGTAGCGGCTCGGGTGCCGTCACCGAAGGTGATTCCATGGGCGACGCCAAAGGGCGATGGGGTGGTGCGCTTTATCCGTGAGCCTGGGAACACCGTGACCAGCCGCTGGCGCGGCTTCAGGTCTTTGGTGATGACCTCAGTCCGTTTATCCTGCCGCCGTCCGGACCGCACGAACCAGCGATGCTCAGGCGTGGCGAAGATCTCCTTCTGCTGCCCGTTGCGGCTCATCACGATCTTCATGAGCGGCTGGACCCCGAAGGACATGAACGGCGCGTCCACCCACATGCCGTCCGATGCGAGGATCCGGTGCACCCCGCCCGCAAGCTCGGCGATGGAACGCACGCCTTCCCACGTGATGACCCGCGTCTCTGCCGCCAGACAGAAGTACATCCCGCGCTCGGGGGTGACGTTGAAGGACGGGCTCTTCTCGTCGTGGAAAGGGCAAAGACCCTTGAGGTTGCCCCCACCGGCGTTGCGCAACTGGATGTGTTCGCCGATCACGTCGGCGATGGGTGAGCGCTCACGTACGAGCGCGATGTCGACGTCACGGATCCGGCCAGCCACACGGGTGAGTCTATTGCGCTCCTCCGACGTTCCCGGCACCTCCCGTCAGAATGACCTCACCTGTTCGGTTGCTAAAGAGGGAAACCGGCTCTGCGGGAGCTCCCGGTCGGCTACAAAGGTAAAGGTTGTCGGTGGAAACGGTGACACGGGTGGAGATCATGCGTACGGGGCATCTCGGACGATGGGCGGCCGTCACGGCCGCCCTGTTGCTGACCGGCGCCTGCTCCCAGGCCACCGGCCTGGCAGGGGTCAACGCGACCTCGCCGTCGACCGCGCCGGCCACGAGCCCGCCGGCCGCCGCGCCGCCCGGCGAATCGGCGGAGCCGGAGGCCGAGCACCAGGCGGCCGAGCAGCCGCCCAAGGGCGACGACCCGGTGAAGGTGCCGCCGCCGAAGATGTCGAAGTACGAGTACACCTTCCCGGTCAAGGGCTGCAAGACGACCTACCAGCGCCAGCTCCTCGTGCTGCCCAAGACGACGATCTGGGCGCCGCAGGGGTGCGCGTTCGTGGCCCCGATCGACGGCGTCGTGGACGAGGTGAACCTCCAGGACAAGTGGAGCCCGTCCACCGACGCGGGGGCCGCCCGCGAGGGCAGGTTCGTCACGATCATCGGCAAGGACGGCGTGCGTTACCTCGGCGGTCACCTCGACGCGGTCGCCGACGGCGTCCGGCCGGGTGTCCCGGTCAAGGCGGGCCAGCTGCTCGGGCGGGTGGGCCGGACGGGCAACGCCCGCGAAACCGGGCCCAATCTCTACTTCGCGATCTCGTGGAAGACGGGCCCGGCCTTCTGGTGGGTACGCAGGGGCATGGTCAAGCCGTGGGACTACCTCGACGCCTGGGCGACCGGCAACCGCACGTACTCGCCCAGGGAGGAGACGCTGGCGCTGCGCGGCAAGCTGGGCGAGACGCCGGGCTGCGCCGTGCAGTGCGGGTCGAAGAAGGTCCCGCAGGCCGGCAAGACCCAGGGCCCGAAGCCGAAGCGCACCGACGACGGCGTGGTCACCGTCACCCCGTCGATAGCTCCTTTTGGTCAACAATGACGCGTGACCTGATGAGCTCCTGGATCTCGTCCACGACGTCCCAGACGTTGACGTTCATGCCGGCGATCACGCGGCCCTCGCGCAGCCAGTACGCGATGAACTCCAGGCTCTCCGGCTCGCCGCGGTAGACGATCTCGTCGTAGCCCTCGATGTCGCCGGAGAACTCCATGCCCAGCTCGTACTGGTCGGTGTAGAAGTACGGGATCCGGTCGTAGACCACGTCCTGGCCGAGCATGGACCGGGCGGCGGCGGGGCCGCCGTGCAGGGCGTTGGCCCAGTGTTCGACGCGCAGGCGGCGCCCGTACAGGGGGTGGAAGGGCTCGGCCACGTCGCCGGCGGCGAACACGTCGGGGTGCGAGGTGCGCAGCGCGGCGTCGGTGTGGATGCCCTGGCCGACGTCGAGCCCGGCGTCACGGGCGAGCCCGACCTCGGGTGCGGCGCCGATGCCGACGACGACGAAGTCGGCGGCGAGCCGCTCGCCCGAGCTGAGCCGCACGCCCGTCTCGGTGATCTCGGCGGCGGCGGTGCCGAAGCGCAGGTCCACGCCCTTGCTGACGTGCAGGCGGGCGAACAGGTCGCCGAGCTCGTTGCCGAGCGGCCGGTTGAGCGCGGTGGGCTCGGGCTCGACGACGGTGACCTCGCAGCCGGCCGCGCGGGCGGCCGCCGCGGTCTCCAGCCCGATCCAGGAAGCGCCGACGATGAGCACGCTGCCCGCGCTCGCCAGGCGCTCTTTGAGCGCCTCGCTGTCGTGGACGGTACGCAGGTAGTACGCGGGCCCCGGCAGGCGTCGCGGCGTGGCGCCGGTGGCGATGAGCAGCTTGTCGTACCGCCGGCGCGAGCCGTCGCCGAGCCTGACCAGGTGGTTGTCGAGCTCGATGCGCGTGACGCGCGTGCCGAGCCGCAGATCGACGGCGTTGTCCGCGTACCACTCCGGGCCGTGGACGAAGATGCTCTCTCGTTCGCTCTTGCCCTGGAGGTACTCCTTGGACAGGGGCGGTCGTTCGTAGGGCCGTTCGTTCTCCGCGCCGATGAGCACGATCTCGCCGTCGAAGCCTTCCTCGCGCAACGTCTCCGCGGCCTTGGCCCCCGCGAGTCCGGCACCGACGATCACATATGTGGCCATGGGCGCAGTATCCGCCTGCGCGGGTCATGGGGAAAGCCGGGTGTACCGGATCATGGAGAAACTTGGTCAGCGGGAGAGCCTGCGGTGCCATGCCACGGCGGAGGTGTCGGTGAGCGAGGCGATCTGGTCGATCACCACGCGGACGCGGGCCGCGTCGTCGGCGGCGCCCAGGTACGCGGGCCTGAAGGCGGGCTCCAGCGTGCCCGGAGCGCCCAGCGTGATCATCGAGGCCAGTTCGGTGATGAGCTCGCGCTGCCTGGCCTGGTTGGCGTTGTGGTCCCTGGTGGCCATGACGTAGTGGGCGGTGACGCCCTTGAGCAGGGCGCACTCCAGGCGAGTGGCGTGGGGCACGACGAGGTCGGCGCGGTGGCGGGAGCCGTACACCTCCTTGGTGGCGGTCTGGGCCGAGCGGCAGAAGCGGCCGATGAGGCCGCTCGTGAGGGCTTTGAGCCCGGCCAGGTCGGCGAGCGTGGCCTCGAAGCGGCGCGGCCAGAGCGGGTCGGTGATCAGCTTGGCGAAGATCTCCTCCAGCTCGCCGAGGTCGGCGTTGGGGGCGTACCAGGTGCGGGTGGTCTCGCACACCAGCGTGCGCTCGATGGGCGAGCGCAGCGCCTCAGGGGTGACGTGGCCGGAGTGGAGCGCGTCCTCGAGGTCGTGCACGGAGTAGGCGACGTCGTCGGCCCAGTCCATGATCTGCGCCTCGAAGCTCACCCGCCCGTCCGGCGCGCCGTCCCGGATCCACCGGAACACGGGTAGATCATCTTCATATACGCCGAATTTTGCCGATTTTTCGCATGTCCAGGGATATTTGATGGAAGCGTCGAGCGCGGCCCGCGTCAGGTTGAGCCCGGCGCTGCGGCCGTCCTCCGTGAGGACCTTGGCCTCCAGCCTGGTGAGCAGGCGCAGGCTCTGCGCGTTGCCCTCGAAACCGCCGCACGAGGCCGACAGCGCGTTGAGCGCCATCTCCCCGTTGTGGCCGAAAGGTGGGTGCCCCAGGTCGTGCGCCAGGCACGCGGTCTCCACCAGGTCGGGATCGACGCCGAGCGTGGCGCCCATCTCCCTGCCGACCTGACCGCATTCGAGGGAGTGCGTGAGCCTCGTGCGCGGGATGTGCTGGCCGCCGCCGAGGGACTCGGCAGGGCCCACGACCTGCGTTTTCGCGGCCAGCCTGCGCAGGGCGGCACTGTGCAGCACGCGGGCGCGGTCGCGCTCGAATGCGGAGCGTTCGGGATTGCCGGGAGGTTCCGGAACCCAACGCTCCTGATCATGGTCATCGTAGTACGGCATTGCTTAGGTGATTTTATCCAGTTTCCGGTCTCCGCTAAGGTCGAGCCTCGCGAGAACCCCTTCCCCGGGAGCCCTCACCCCATGACGACAGCGTTCCGAGCAGTGCTGGCCTTCATCCTGCTCGCCGGCTTCTACGTTCTGGTCGGCCTCTTCCTGGTGGCCGCCATCTTCTTCGATGTCCTGCTCCTCGTGGACTTCCACGCGAACACCCTCAAGGCCGCGATCGTCCTCACCCTGGTCGCCGGCGCGCTCGTACAGGCCCTGTTCGTGGTGAGCCGCCGACAGGGCGGCGAGCAGCCGGGCGTGCCGATCGGGCGCGAGCACGAGCCCGCGCTCTGGCAGACGGTCGAGGAGCTCGCCCAGCGCGTGCGCACGGCGCCGCCGGACGAGATCCGGCTGGTGGCGGAGGTGAACGCGGCCGTTTCCGAGGACACGCGCTGGCTGGGGATGAAGGCGACGCGGCGGCGGATGTTCATCGGGCTGCCGCTGCTGCAGACGCTGACGGTGGATGAGCTGCGCGCGGTGCTCGGGCACGAGCTGGGCCACTACAGCGGCGCGCACACGCGGCTGGGCGCGCCGGTCTACCGGGGGCGGGTCTCGCTCCTCGCCACCGTCCAGGGGCTGCGCAACCACCCGTTCGTCCAGCGCCTGTTCACCTGGTACGCCAAGTTCTACCTGCGGGTCTCGCAGGCCGTCTCGCGCAAGCAGGAGCTGGAGGCCGACCAGTTCGCGGTCGCGATCGGCGGGCGGCAGGCCATGGCCGGGGCACTGCAGAAGATCCAGACCACCGCGACCGGCTGGGACCTCTACGTCGCCAACTACCTGTCGCTCACCGGCGCGGGCGGCACCAGGCCCCTCACGGTGTTCGGGGGCTTCCACGCGCTCATGAGCGACTCCGACCGGCAGGCCGAGATCGCCAAGCTGGGCGAGCAGCCGCAGGAGGTCTCGCCGTACGACTCCCATCCGAGCCTGACCGAGCGCCTGGCCGCCATCGAGCACCTGCCTGAGCCGCCGCACGTCCCCGACCCGCGCTCGGCCCTGACGCTGCTGCGCGACGCGAACGTGGCGGTGCAGGCCGTGGAGCAGTCCATGTGGACGCCGGAGGCGCTGACCGGGCTGCGGCCGGTGTCGTGGGAGGAGCTGGTGGCGCACGCCATGTACGCGGGCCGCAACGCCGACGCCCTCCATGACCTGGCGGTCGCCGGCCAGCGGGTGATGGGGGCCGCGCGGCCGTACCTGGACGCCGCCTTCGAGGCGATCGCCCGCGGCCGGCAGGCGGAGCTGGAGGCCGTCCTGCGCGAGCAGGGCTGGAACGCGTCGGAGACCCTGCTCGCCGGGGTGCTGGGGCAGGCGCTGGAGGCGGTGCTGATCCAGCTCGGCGAGGCCAAGTGGACGCTGTCGTGGTCGGGACCGGCGCGGCTGCTGTTCGACGACGGGGAGGAGGTGGCGCTGTCGGAGTACGCGGCCCAGGTGTCGGCCAACCCGGAGGCCGTCTCCGGGCTCCGGCGGTGGCTGGGGGACCACGGCATGCGCCACGACTACGTCCCGATCGAGGAGCCCTCCCCCGGGCAGCCCGCCGAGGCCGCGACCCCCTCGGTCTAACGCAGCGCCCGCTCGAATCCGGCGCGGTGCTCGGCGACCCAGTCGTGGCAGGCGCGCACCTGCGCCACCGCCCCCTGCTCGCGCAGCCTGATCGCGTACGCCAGCCCCTGCGCGGCATCCCGCTCGATGCCGCGCCGGCATCTGTCCTGCCACCAGAGGATCGTCTCGACCACCTCGCCGCGCTCCCGCAGCCCGTAGGCGTCGCAGATCAGCCGCACCCGCCGGGCCGCGTCGGCCGGGTCGGCGATCAGCGGGCCCAGGCCCGCGTACTGCCAGCAGACGTGCGCCACGTCGTGGACGCGCCGTCCCGGCCCCGCCAGGTCCCAGTCGATGAACGCCACCGGCCGCGGCTCCTCGCCCCGGTAGACGGTGTTCCTGGGCGACAGGTCGTTGTGGCAGACCACCTCCTCCTCCCCGGCCAGTGAGGTGCCGGCGGTCAGGTCGTGGAACTCCCGCACCAGCTCCGCGGCCCGCGCCAGGCTCTCGTCCGAGGCGACGCCGTCCGGCTGGACGTCCTCCCAGGCCACGTGGCCGTCCATGAAGCTCAGGATCTCCCGACCGCGCTCGTCGAGGCCCAGGAACCGGGGCGCGGCCGCCCATCCGCTCCGCTCGAAGAGGCGCAGCAGCTCGTGCACGTACGCGGCCCGCTGCCCGGGCATGCGGCGGACGGTGTCGCCGACGCGGACGACGGCGTTGACGAAACCCCCGGGGAGGTGTGTCTCGGACATGGTCTCCAGACTGTCGCATAGGTACGTGGTTTGAGGCTTTCACGCGGTCGATGGCCTGTTCAGCGCACAAAGTCTCACAGGGCAGTGCAATGAAACACTTGAAGGTATGACTGAGAGCGAAATCATCGAGTTCGTGTCCGGTTTCCCCGGAGTCGTGACCCAGACCATCGAGGCGAACAGCGAGGCCCCCGAGATGGCCTGGGGCGACACGTTCTTCTTCTACGACCCGGAAGGCACCCTGGAGGCCCATCCCCGGCAGCCGTTCGCCACGATCGTCATCAAGGACTACCCGGATTGGGACACCTTCTCCGACCTGAACAGGCCGGGCGTGTTCCGGCTCAACATCGCCGTCGGGCGCGCCACCCTCCAGCGGCTCGCCGGCGACGACTCCGAGGTCGACTACACGGCCGAGGACCGCGTCCTCCCCCACCCCAAGTACGCGACCCAGGGCTGGATCGCCATCGTGAACCCGGGCGAGCAGGCCCGCCCCCTCCTGACCGAGGCCCACGCCCGCGCCGTCGCCCGCCACCGCCCCCGCAAGACCTCCTGACCCCCGCGCCTGGCCGGTCCCCGGCCAGGCGCACCGAGGTCAGCGGGGTTCGTCGTCCCAGTCGGGGGGCGTCACCGTGCCGGAGAGCCAGTCGCGACGCAGGATCGCGTAGCCGACGGCGTCGTGGACCGTGCCGTCCAGGCCCGGCCACGACTCCCGGTAGTGCGACTCCTTGGCGTACCCGCTCTTGCGGAAGACCGCCCGCATCGCGTGGTTGTCCTGGCGGGTCGTGCCCTCGATCCGGGTGACCTGCGGGAGCTCGGTGAAGAGGTAGCCGGTCAGCCAGGCGACCGCCGCGGCGCCGAGGCCCCGGCCCCGCCATTCCTGCCCGATCCGCAGGTCGAACAGGGGGGTGTCGTCGGCGAGGTCCTGCAGCCGCACCAGGCCCGCGCGCTCCCCGTCGGCGAGCACCCAGAACGTCCTGGACTCCTCGTCGTCGTAGAGGCCGTCCGCCGCGCGCTCGCGCACGGTCTCGGGGTCCTGGACGCCCGCGTGAAAAGGCCATTCGTGCCCGGCGAGGAAGCCGACGAGCGCTTCGACGTCGTCCGGGGAGAATCGCGTGAACTCGATCTGCACCCCCGCATCCTTCTGACGGGCTCCGCGCGGGGTCAACCGAATTTCAGCGGGTCAGCCGATCACTCGCTCGGGGCTGTCCAGCCAGACCCGCTGCCCGTCGGGCGTGATCGTCACGCCGAACCGCTCCCGCTCCGGCTCGCCCCAGTCCGCCCACGTCCGGCGGGCGGCACCCGGCTCGGCGAGGACGTCCTCGGCCAGGACGGCGCCCGGCGGGGTGTCGCGCCGCGTCCACGTCATGGTCGTGAGCGGGGAGAACCGGCCGCCGGCCGTGCCGTCCGGCCCGACCACGAGCCGCAGGGCGTGCCCGTCGCCGTACGGCGCGACCACCACCCCGCCCGGCCTGGTCTGCGCGATCCAGGCGTACGGCACGGTCCGCACGGCGTACGTCGCGTGCACCCCGTCGTACGGCGCCCGCTCGGCCCAGCCCGCCGTGCCGTCGCCCACGACCAGGTGCGGGAGCGCTCCCGCGGCGGCCAGGTTCTTGGCGGCCTGCTCGGCCACGGTGGGCTCCGCCTCGATGGAGGTCACACTCCCCGACTGCCCGACCAGCCGGCACAGCAGGGCCGCGGTCCACCCCGTACGCGTGCCCACCTCCAGCACCCTCTGGCCCGGCGCCGGTCCGAGCAGCTCCAGCAGGTCGGCGACCGCGCTGGGCGCGGGACAGGAGCACCCGTCGGCGGCGACGATCGGGCGCCCGGCGTAAACGGCGTCCCACCAGGCCGGCGGGTCGGCCTCCCGGTCGATCGGCGCGCTCCGCCCGTCGCGTTCGGGCGACTCCCCCACCGGCGGTACGAACCAGTGGCGCGGGACCGCCCGCAGCGCCTGCTCGATCGGCCGGGTGAGGGGCGGGCGGTGGTCGGTGATCGCCGCGATCATCGCGTCGAGCCGCCACGCGATGTGCGTGAACATCACACCTCCCCGTTCGCGAAAGGATGCCCGCATTCGTGCCTCCCCACAGCTCCACCTCCATATCTCGGGAAACGCTATCCGTGACGGTACGACTACGATCCGGATGCGGCAAGGGTTTCCATGGAAGTCACCGCCGAGGTGGGCGACGCTGACATCCGGGCCGCGCGCCGGGTGAAGGAACGCCGTCAGGAGCGCCGCCAAAACGCTGCGTATCTTCCCGATCACCCAGTAAATTCGGAACCATCGCGCCAAACACCGGCGAGGGGGGATCGGGGTGCCCGGGAGCACGGCGATCGGCGGGCGTTACCAGCTGGTCACCTGCCTGGGCGGCGGCACCGCGACCGAGGTCTGGCTGGCCCTGGACCTGGGCCTCAACCGGGAGGTCGTGGTCAAACGCCTGCTGGCCGACAACCCCGGGTCCAGCCGGTTACGCGCCGAGGCGCGGGCCCTGGCCGCGTTCAACCACCGGCATGTGGTCACCCTGCACGACACGGTGGACGACCCGGAGACGGGCACGTTCTGGCTCGTGATGGAGCACGTGCCCGGCGGGAGCCTGGACGGCCGGACCATGTCGCCGGAGCGGGCGGCGCACGTCGGCGCGCAGATCGCGGACGCGCTGGCCGCCATGCACGCCGAGCGCATCGTGCATCTCGACGTGAAACCGGCCAACATCGTCGCCGCCGATGACGGCGTCGTGAAACTGGCCGACTTCGGCGCCGCGTACCGGGTCGGGGGCCGCGACACGATCACCTCGAACGGCGCCATCAGCTACACCGTCGCCTACGCCGCCCCCGAGGTCATCAGGGGGCAGCCCGACCCCAGGTCCGACGTGTTCTCCCTCGGGGCCACCCTCTACGCGCTGGTCGCCGGCTGCCCGCCGCGCCGGGGAGCCGGCGACACGGAGTCGGACGCCGACATCGTGGCGTGGCGGGCCGCGCATTCGGACGTCTCGCTGACGGCGGACGTGGGGCCGCTGGACGGGCTGCTGCGGGAGATGCTGCGGCTGGACCTCCGGGAGCGGCCGGATGTCGGGGACGTACGGAAACGGCTGGCCGAGATCACCGGAACGCCGCCGCCGGTCCCCGCACGGCGACGGTTTCCGCTCCTCGTGGCGGCGGTGGCCGCCGCGGCGGTGCTGATCGCCGCCGTGTCCGCCCTCGGACAACGCGGCACACCGCCGCCCAGGGCCTCGGCCCCCGCCTCCCCTGCGCAAGCGGGGGACCTCTTGATCGGCGACCCCCGCACGGCCGACCCCTGCGCCATGACCGACGCCACCGCGCTCGACCGGTTCGGCACGACCGAGCTCGACCGCGACTACGGGAACTTCGACCGGTGCGACATCAGAGTGTCCCCGCCGGGCGGCGGAGTCGTGGACGTCGCGGTGGACCTCAACCACGACCCGCCGCCCGAGCAGCTCGGGGCGGCGCGGACCGTGGGCGGGATCACGGTGGCCGACGACCCCGCCGAGAGCGACCGGTGCTCGCGGACGCTCGTGCTGCCCGGCGTGGACGACGTCATCGTGAAAGTCCGGGCGCGGTGGGAGGGCGACGAGGGCAAGGCCGAGCTCTGTGAGATCGCCAACGCCGCCGCCACCGTCGCGGCGCGGGCGCTCGGCAGGGGCCCGCTCGAACGCCGTGCCCCGCCGCTCCCGGCCACGTCGCTGGCGCAGCGGGACGCCTGCGCGCTGCTGTCCGGCAAGGCCCTGGAGGCCGTCCCGGGGATCGACGCCGCCGGCCCGGACGTCGGGTTCGGCGGGTGGGACTGCGAGTGGGACAGCACCACCAGTGACACCTGGGTGGACCTGGACTTCGACCGCGACCATCCCCCCACCGCCGAGGACGGGACGGCCACCCGGATCAACGGCTACCGCGCCTTCGTCCGGCCGGACCGGGAGGAGCGGACCTGCGAGGTCGAGGTGGTGTTCCGCCCGTACACCGATCAGGACGGCCGGACGGCGGTCGAGGAGGTAATCCTCGTGGTCGGCGGCTCGCGTCCCATGGACCGGCTGTGCGGGATGGCCACCGCGCTCGCCCGCTCGGCCACCGCCGAGCTGCGCGGCTCCTGACGTCACGCTCCCGGGGAGGGTCCCGGAGAGGTTGGGGCACCATACGGCTGCGTCCGACAAGCACCAAGGAGGCGAACAGATGAGCGCTCCCCACAGCCTCGCCCACGGCGTGGACCCGGCCGTCCCGGGCACCCTGCACGCCCGCACCATCATGGGCGGCATCAGGGTCGCGCCCCGCCCGGGCCGCCACGTCCGCTTCGGCCGCGACCAGCGCCCGAACGTCGACCTGCGGGTGGGCGCGGACGACCAGTCCGTGAGCCGCCTGCACGCCGAGGTGACGTACGAGGACAGCCGGTGGTGGCTGCGCAACCTGGGGCAGCAGCTCGTCCGCCTGCCGCGCGGCCAGCTGATGCACAGCTCCACCGACCCCGTCCCGCTGGCGCCGGGCTACACGCCGCTGTTCATCAGGGGCTCCGGCTACCGCCAGCACCTGGTGGAGCTCCACGTCACGGGCGCCTACGGCGACACCCAGGCCGACCTGCACGCGGCCGCGACCACCCCGCCGAAGATCTGGGGCCTCAGCGAGACGGAACGCCTGCTCCTGGTGGTGCTGGGCGAGCGCTACCTGCTGTACGAGGAGGCTCCGCGCCCGTTGACGTACAACCAGGCCGAGGCCCGGCTGGCCTACCTGCGGCCCGGGGAGAAATGGCGGGCGGGCATCGTCGAGGACCGGATCGAGGCCGTGCGGCACCGCCTGCACGCCGCCGGTTTCCCGTACCCGCTGCGCCACGACCGGTCGGAAGGCCGCCCGTACGACAACAACCTCCTGCACAACCTCCTCAGAGGCCTGGTGGAGTCGACCACCCTCGTCCCCCCGGACCTGGACCTCCTGGAGACCCCATGAAACGATCTGGCCCTGGGATCCGGGCGCCCCGTATCGTCGCCGCATGACCACTGTGCTCTGCGTACCGCAATGGCAAGGCTCGGCGTCCGGCAGCGCGCCGCGGCTGATGGCCGGTGCCCGCCGCGCCGCCGCGCTCGTCCCGGCCGACGCGGTGGTGACCGTGCCGGTGCTCGAGACCGGCGGGGACAGGGCCGCCGGGGTTCGCGCGTACGACGTGCTCGTGGAGAACCAGCGGCTGACGCGCGAGGCACTGGCCGGCATCGACGACCGGGTGATCACCGTCGGCGGCGACTGCGCGGTCGACATCGCGCCGATCGACGCCGCCCACGCCCGCTACGGGGACGCTCTGACGGTGCTGTGGATCGACGCGCACCCGGACGTCTACAGCCCGCGGACCCTGCCGTCGGGCGCCTTCCACGGGATGGTGGTGCGCGCGCTGCTCGGCGACGGCCCGACCGGCCTCACGGCGGAGCGGCCGCTGCGACCGCACCAGGTGATCATCGCCGGGGAGCGGGCGGGCGACGTGTCCGAACACGAGTACCTCGCGAAGACCGGCCTGCGCAGGTACGGCGTGAACGACCTGGAGCGCGTGCTCGACGATCTGAGCGGCCCCGTGTACGTACACGTCGACCTCGACGTCCTGGAGCCCACCGCCTTCGGCTCGACCTGCTACCCGGAGCCGGACGGGGTTCGGCCGCAGCGGCTGATCGACCTCGTCTCCCAGGTGGACGACGTCGTCGGGGCGGCCATCACCGAACACGCGCCGTCCGGCGACGACGCCGACCCCGGCGAGGCCGAGGTGATCCGTCGCCTGGGCGCCGCGCTGACGCGCTGACGAATACGATCGGTCGGGTGAAGTACTTGCTGCTGATATGCGGAGACAGCAAGGCCTACGAGGAGATGCTGGCCGCCTCGGTCAGCACGGCGAGTTGGAGGACACCCCGTTGTCGGCGCCCATGCCGAAGGTCGTCTGGCCGCGCACCAAGGGGGACGCCGCCCTCGAACAGGGCGAGGACATCACCCTCTAGAGCCCTCTAGAGCCCTCTAGAGCCGCTCACGCCAGGTCGAGCCCGGCGAGCTGGGCCCGGCTGGTCACGTTGAGCTTGGGAAAGGCCCGGTACAGGTGATAGCTGACGGTCTTGGGGCTGAGGAAGAGCTGCGCGCCGATCTCCTTGTTGGTGCGCCCGGCCGCGGCCAGGCGAACGATCTGCAGCTCCTGCGGGGAGAGCGCCGACAGCGCATCGGCCCCGGCGGCGACGAGACCGGTGTCGCCGGCGGCACGCAGTTCGTGGCCTGCGCGTTCCGCCCAAGGCCGCGCGCCCAGGCGCTGGAAGGTCTCGAGCGCGGCGCGCAGTTGCGCGCGAGCCGCGCCCTTGTGCCGGTCCCTGCGCAGGCGCTCGCCGTAGACCAGCGCGGTGCGCGCCGACTCCCAGGGGTGGCCGCCGCCGGCGTGCAGTCGTACGGCGGAGCGGAAATGGTCGTGCGCTCGTTCCCCGTCGGGTTCGAGCAGGGCCCGGCAGCGGTGCAGTACGGCCTGCGCCCAGGCCTGGCCGGATGCCTCCGCCCATGCCTCGTAGCGGCGCAGCGGCTGCTCGGCGGGCAGGCTGAGCCGGGCCGCAGCCTCGATCTGGTCGGGGGCGAAGTGGACGGTCTGGAACTGGTGGCGTGCCGGCCCGGCCAGGGCCGTCTCCAGCCGGTCCAGAGCCACGGCGTGGCGGCCCCGGCCCAGATCGAGCAGGGCCTGCGCCCACTGGGCCCAGGCCAGGCCGTTGACGATGCCGTTGGCGTCGTACTGCTGGTGCGCGGCGGCGGCCAGCTCGGCGCACCGGTCCGCGTCGCCCCGGGCGGCGGCGATCCAGGCGAGCATGCCCCGCATGCAGCCGGCCCTGCTCGGCCGGCCGGTCTCGGCGGTCAGATGCAGGCCCTCGGTCGCGGTGGCCGTCGCGTCCGTGAACCTGCCGAGGAAGATCTCGCTGGTGGCGAGCGTGATGTGGAGGACGGCCAGCTTGCCGAGCTCGCCGCTGGTGCGGCATTCGTCGGCGGCGGCGCGGGCGATCTCCCACGCGGCCTGGAAGTCACCGGTCTGGAGGGCGAAGTAGGAGGCGTTGATCCGGCGTGAATGCATTTCCGGGGTGATCCGGCGGCCCTTGGACACGAGCTCCCGCATGACCGGCAGGGCGGCGGCGGGGCCTTCTGTCAGCAGCAGCGCCGTTCCCAGGGCGGCCTGTCTGGCGAGGTCGAGGTCGTCCTCCGGGCGCAGGTCCAGCTCCCGCAGCCGGTCGGCGGCCTCGACGAGCCTGCCGGCGTCGCCGAACCGGTTGGCATTGCGGGCCGCCTCGACCAGCATCAGGCCCGCGGCGGCGCGGTCGTCGCCGGCCACGTCCGCGGCGCCCTTGAGCAGCAGGTCGTGGGCCAGGTGAGGGGCACCCTGGTCGAGGGCGATCCTGGCCCGCAGCTTGGGGAGCGTGGTGCGGGCCGACGTGGCCGGCACGAGCGCGGTGGCGGCCTCGACCAGCCGCTGGGCCCGCTGCGACTGGCCCGACTCAGTGGCGTGCACGGCGGCCGAGAGCAGCCGGCGCCCCTTGAGCTCCTTGTCCTGGCTCAGCTCGGCCGCCCGCTCGAACGCGGTGCAGGCGCTGACGCTCGCGCCGCGGTCCCCGGCTCGGCGGGCCATGTCCTCCAGCGCTCGCGCGGCCGCCTCGTCGGGACCCGTCGCGGCGGCTGCCAGGTGCCAGGCCCGCCGGTCGGGCCGATCTGCCAGCAGACCGGCCAGGGTCCGGTGCACCGCCAGGCGCAGGTCGTACGTGCTGAGCTGGAAGACCGCCGCGCGCATGAGCGGATGGGCGAAGCGCACCTGCCGGCCGGCGATCGTGACCAGCTCCGCGCGCTCGGCCGCGCCCAAAGCGGCGGGTTCGATGCCGAGCGCGGCGCAGGCTTTCGTGATCACGTTCAGGTCCCCGTCGTCCGCCAGCGCAGTGATCAGGAGCGCGGTCCGGGCGGCTTGGGGCAGGCGGCCGACGCGGGCGGCGTAGGCCAGCCGGAGGCGTTCCGGCAGCGGCAGCGGACTGTGGTCGTAGAACGGCAGGTCGGCGGTGCGCGGCAGTTCGAGCAGGGCGAGCGGGTTGCCCGCGCTCTCCTTGAGGATCTTCAGGCGGATTGAGCCGGTGAGGCCGGGCGCGGCGTCCGCGAGCACCTGCGCGGCGCTACGGTCGTCCAGGCCGCCGAGCCGCCGTCCGGGCAGGCTCCCGAGGTCGAAGCCGTCGCGCGCGCCGAACAGCATCACGACGCCCTCCGCGTGCAGCCGGTGCGCGGCGAAGCGCAACACGCCCGCCGAAGCCGGATCCAGCCAGTGCGCGTCGTCGACCAGGCACAGCAGCGGCTCCTCCTCGGCCAGCTCCGCCAGCAGCGACAGCACGGCCACGCCGACGTGGAACCGGTCGTCGGCCCGCGCGGGCGCCAGGCCCAGGGCACCCTCCAGCGCCGCCGCCTGGGGCTCGGGCAGCGACTCAAGGTGGCCGAGCGCGCCGCGCAGGAGCAGGTGGAGCGAGGCGTACGGGATGTCGGCCTCGGTCTCGACGCCCAGGCCGCGCAGCACCCGCATGTCCTGGGCGCGTTCCCCGGCGTAGGTCAGGAGGGCGGTCTTGCCGATCCCCGGCTCGCCCCCGAGCACCAGCACGCCGGAGCGTCCGGCGCGAGCCTGGTCGAGCAGCACGTCAATGGCCTGCTGTTCAGACTCCCGCCCCCGAAGCATGGGACGAATCCTAGTCATTCATCCGGTACCGCCCAGGTCTCGGCCTTCATAGCGTCACCGTCATGAATTCCACGCAAGCGGTCGACCTCAGCTCGGTCACCAAACACTACGCACACGGCGTCACGGCGCTCGACGACGTGTCGATCGGCTTCGCCGCCGGCACGTTCACCGCCGTGATGGGACCGTCGGGGTCGGGCAAGTCGACGTTGCTGCAGTGCGCCGCGGGGCTCGATCGGCCGAGTTCGGGGCGGGTGACGGTGGACGGCCGGGACCTGGCGACGCTCAGCGACAAGAAGCTGACGCTGCTGCGGCGCGACCGGATCGGGTTCGTCTTCCAGTCCTTCAACCTGCTGCCGTCGCTCACCGCCGCCCAGAACGTCGCCCTCCCGCTGCGCCTGGCCGGCCGCCGCCCCGACTCCCAGCAGGTGCGCCAGAGCCTGACCGCGGTGGGCCTGGCCGGGCGCGTCAACCACCGGCCCGCCGAGATGTCCGGCGGCCAGCAGCAGCGCGTCGCCATCGCCCGCGCTCTGGTCACCCGGCCGGCGGTGCTGTTCGCCGACGAGCCCACCGGCGCCCTGGACGCCAACACCAGCCGCGAGGTGCTCCGGCTGCTGCGCGAACTCGTCGACCAGCAGGCACAGACCATCATCATGGTCACCCACGACCCGGTGGCCGCCGCCCACGCCGACCGCGTGGTGTTCCTGGCCGACGGCCGGGTCTACGGGGAGCTCCATGACCCGAGCGCCGAGCAGGTCGCGACCCGGATGCTGCAGCTGGAGGCGTCGTGCTGAGGATCGCCTGGTCCACGCTGCGCGTCCGGTGGTCGTCCTTCGCCGGCACGTTCGTCGCCCTGGCGTTCGGCGCGGCCCTCATGGCCGCGCTCGGCCAGGTGCTGGCCTCCAGCATCTCCTCGCCCGACCGAGGGCCACAGCGGTACGCCGCCGCGCCCGTCGTGGTGGTGCCCGACGAACGGCTCACCGTGCGGAGCCCGCTCGGGGAGAGTGGCGCGCCGCTGGCCGAGCCGCGCGGGCTGGCTCCCGAGCTGGCCGGGCGCATGCCCGGGGCCGTGGTGGATCGCATCTTCGCCGCGCAGCTCGCCGGTGGCCCGCCCGCCGTCGGCCGTCCCTGGTCCGCCGCCCGTACGGCGCCGCAGCGGCTGTCGTCGGGACGGGCGCCCGCCGCGGACGACGAGATCGTCGTCACCGCCGGCGCCCAGGTCGGGCGGCGGGTCCAGGTGGTGACCGCGGCGGGGACCCGGTCGTACCGGGTGGTGGGGATCGCCTCGGCGGGGCCGCAGCCGACCGTGTTCTTCACCGACGAGCGGGCCGCCCGGCTGTCACCGCGGATCGACGCGCTGGCCGTGTGGCGCCCCGCCGCCGAGGTCGGCGCCGCCCTGGGCCAGTCGACCGCGGGCCGGACCAAGCTGGGCCAGACCACTGGGGACCGGGCCACCTCGGACCAGCCCACCCCGGGCCAGGCCATCACATCCGGGGCAGCATCGCGTCAGAACGGGACCCCCGCGATCTCGACCGAGGTCAAAGTGCTGACCGGCCAGGAGCGGGCGCTGCTCGACCCGTCCCGCAAGAGCGACGAGCAGGCCCGCAACAACGCCAACACGATCGCCGGCATCGCCGCGGGTTTCGCCGGGTTCATCGCCGTGTTCGTGGTCTCCTCCACCTTCGCCTTCGCGGTCGGGCAGCGGCAGCGAGAGTTCGCCCTGCTCCGCACCGTAGGCGCGACCACCGGCCAGGTCAGGCGCATGGTGTACGGCGAGGCACTCCTGGTCGCGATCGCCGCCTCCACGCTCGGCGCGCTGACCGGCCCCCTCGCCACCCGGCCGATCCTGGACCTGCTGAGCTCCCTCGGCATGGCGCCCGCCTGGCTGGTGCCCTCCACTTCCCCGATACCTTCGTACGTGGCCTTCGGCACGGGAGTGCTGGTCGCCGTGCTCGGCGTGGTCGTGGCCGCCTGGCGGGCGGGCCGGGTGCGGCCCGCGGAGGCGCTGCGGCAGGCGGCGGTGGAGCCGCGGGCCATGACGCCCGGGCGCTGGATCGCCGGCGGAGGCCTGCTCGCCACCGCCGTCATCAGCATGGCCGTCAACGCCGTCAGCGACCCGTCGGGCGCGACCAACAACAAGACCTTCATGCCCATCGTCATGCTGCTCATCGCCGCCGCCGGGCTGCTCGCCCCGGTCCTCGTCCGCCCGGTCGCGAACCTGCTCGCCGCCCCGCTCGGACGGCTGCGCGGCGCGGGCGCTCTCGTGGTCCCCGCCGGCGCCGTCGCCTCCACGAGGCGTACCGCCGCCACGGCCGCGCCGGTCCTGATGACGGTCGCGCTGGCCGCCACCCTGCTCGGCGCCGCGGCGATGACCGACGCCACCAAGGCCGCGATGCGGATCGACCCCGTACGCGCCGACTACCTGGTGCTGCCGTCCGGCACGGCCGGGCTGGATCGGCAACTCACCGAACGCCTGCGCGCCGTCCCCGGCGCCGACGTCACTACCGTGACCCCGACCAGCCTCTACACTCTCGAAGGCGCCGGGACCCAGCTCATCCAGCGGCCCGCCGAGGCCGTGAACCCGGCCACACTCACGACCGCCCTGTCGGTGCCCGTGACCGCCGGATCGCTCGCGGAGCTGCGCGACGACACGATCGCCGTCTCCCCCACCTGGGAGGTGAACCTGGGCCAGCGGGTGCGGCTGTGGCGGGCCGACGGCAGCCAGGTGTCCCTGACGGTCGTCGCACTGCTCGGCGCCGACTCCACCGCGGACGCGTACGTCACCCCGGCGCACGCGCTGTCCACCCTGCCCTCGCTCGCCTACGTGAAGCTGCGTCCCGGCACCTCCGCCGCCAAGGCGCTGGAGCAGGCCGTAGAGGGGCACAACGCCCGTTCCATAACCAAGGCCGCCTGGGCCGGGACCGTCACCGGCCGCGCCGCCTCAGCCAGCCGTCTCGGCCTGCTGGCCGTGCTCGGCATCATGCTGAGCTACACCGTGATCGCGCAGGTCAACACCCTGCTCATGGCGGCCCCCGACCGGGCGGGCGAGCACGGAGCGCTACGCCTGCTCGGCGCCACCAAGGGGCAGGTCCTGCGATACGTCGTGGCCGAGGCGCTGCTGGTCGTGGCGGTCGGCGTGCTCCTCGCCGCCCTCGCCACCGCGCTCGGTCTGCTCGGACTGTACGCCGCGCTGCTGCAACTGGCCGGCCCCGTGACGATCGACGTGCCCTGGCAACCGGTCATCGGGGTGATCGCCCTCTGTTCGATGCTCGCGGTGCTGGCGACCGTGCTGCCCTCAATCCGTGTCCGGGCAGTGGCGATCCCCAGGTGAATCCGGTGCCCAGAGGCGAAAGGGCTTGTTTCGGTAGTGGATCACCTGGGTGGTCCACTACCGAGATGAGCTTCGTATGGGTCAAGGTGATTTGACCGCCGCACAGTGGGCGATGCTGGAACCGCTGTTGCCGGATGGCAGGAAGGCGGGCCGCCCGCCGCCTGCGGTGCTCTTGCCGCCACGGGATCCTGCACGATCTGGACGACTGTGAACCGTACGTCTGGGAAGCCGCTACGGTAAGCGTGAGCGGATCTACCAGGGCGCCCTCGACGTCGCCTCGGTCCGAGTCCGGCTCCGGCGCCCGTCACCTGATCACAGGACTCCCTTTGTGCCGCCGGGCAGAACATCGACTTGAGAATGTCCGTGATGCGCCTCGGCACGGTGAGGCGCTCGTCACCGTCCATGGCCACCGTCACGGACACGGCGAACTGCCGGCGGCCGTCGGAGGAAGTGGTGGCCACCTGGTGCTCGTGCTCTCGCGCTTGGCAGTCAGGACGGCTGGACTTGGTCCCAGCGGGCGATGGCTTCGGTGGGGTCCGGGCTCACGAGGCGTTCCAGACCGGCCGTCGTGATCTTCGCCCACTTGCCGGCCCGTGCCCACATCTGTTCCTCGAAGGCGCGGACAGCCTCGTCCAGATCGCCAGGGCCGGGGGCGGCGACGACGGACTCGGCGAGTTCGGCGCCTTCCAGCATCGCGAGGTTCGCGCCCGCCCCCAATGGGGGCATCAGGTGGGCGGCGTCGCCCAGGAGCGTCACCCCGGGGACGTGGGCCCAGGTGTGGGACACGGGCAGGACGTAGAGGGGGCGGTGGACGAAAGCGGTGCCGTGGCGGAGGAGGTCGAGGACGGGAGCGGCCCAGCCGTCGAACATAGCCAGCAGTCTTGATCGCACGGCCTCGACGTCAGCCAGGTCCAGGCCTGCGTCCAGGCCCATATGCCGGTCCACGTTCGTGTGCCAGTCCAGCGGCGCGCGGAACCGGGCGTACACCTTGACGTGGCCGCCGCTGTTGCGCTGGGCGACGAGGGAGCGGTTCACGCCGTACACAGCCATGGAACCGTCGCCGACCAGCCGGGCGAGGTCGGGGTGGCGGGTGTCGACGTCGTCCAGGGAGGTCTCGACCGAGGTGATGCCGGTGTAGTGCGGCGTCGCGGACGAGACTGCCGGGCGGACCCGGGACCAGGCGCCGTCCGCGCCGACCACGAGGTCGAACGTCTCCTGCCGCCCGTCCGCGAAATGGACCAGCACGCCGTCCCGGGTCCCCGGCACCACCTCGGTCACGCCCCGCCCCCACTGAACGTCCAGGGAGCCGAGCAGCAGGTCACGGAGTTGCCCGCGGTCGATCTCGGGATTGGCCAGGTCATCCGGACGGGGTTGCCAGTCGCGGAGGACGGTCCCGTCCGTGTCCAGGATGCGCATGGCCTGCCCCTCGGGACGGGACAACGCCTGGAACTCCGCCAGCAGCCCCGCCTTGCTCAGCGCGAGCTGGCCCAGCCCTTCGTGCAGGTCCAGCATGCCGCCCGGGGGTCGGGCGTCGGGGCCGGGATCGCGTTCGAGGACGGTGACGGGGTGATCGTGGCGGTGCAGGACGCGGGCGAAGGTAAGGCCGGCAGGGCCGCCCCCAATCACCGCGATACGGTGTCTCATGTCGATATACTGTATTTATCTTTTACGGTGTATCGCAACAGTACGATGTAACCCATGACTGTGTGGGACCGGCCGGAGCCGCCGACTCGCCCCGCGCCGCTCGACCGGGAGCGGATCGTCGCCGCCGCCGTCGCGCTGGCCGACGAGGGCGGGCTGGAGGCGGTGTCGTTGCGCAAGGTGGCCGCCCGGCTGGACGTCGGCCCGATGCGGCTGTACGGATACATCTCCACCAAGGAGGAGCTGTTCGACCTCATGGTGGACGAGGTCCACGCCGAGATCCTCCCCGAGGAGCAGCCCGGCGACTGGCGGGAGGTGCTGCGCATCCGCGCCCACCTCACCAGGCGGGCCACCCTCCGTCACGAATGGCTGGCCGACCTGCTCGGCGGCCGTCCGACCCTGGGCCCGAACGCCCTCGCCGTGACCGAGGCCACGCTGGCCGCCCTCGACGGCCTCGCCGACCTCGACACCGTCATGCGAGCCGTGGAGACCGTCAGCGCCTACATCACCGGTGCGCTCAGGCGCGAGATCGCGAACCTGCGGGCCGAGCGCGCCACGGGCCTGTCCAAGCGCGACTGGCAGCGCGCCTCCGGCCCGCATGTGAGGAGGATGCTGGCCACGGGCCGTTTCCCGGCGCTGTCCAAGGCCGTGCACGACGGCACGGAGGTGGACGCCGAGGTGTCCTTCGCGACCGGCCTGGACTGGGTCCTCGACGCCGTGGCCGCCAAACTCACCCGGCCGCCGGGGTGACGCTCAGGATTTCCAGGTGACGTCCGTGGCACCGCGGACTCGCGCAATGGCCAACTGCTCCTTGGGCGGGTGCCGGCGAGCGAAGCGAGCGGTCCAGCGGGTCCACCCGGTAACCAGGTAACGCGGGTGGGTGCCGGCGGGCGAAGGTCAGCGGGTGTCGGAGTCTGAGTCGGTCAGGGCGGCGCGGCCGGCTTCCAGGCGGGCTATCGGGATGCGGAACGGGGAGCAGGAGACGTAGTCCAGGCCCACGTCGTGGCAGAAGTGGACGGAGTCGGGGTCGCCGCCGTGTTCGCCGCAGATGCCCAGGTGCAGGTCCGGGCGGGTGGAGCGGCCCTCCTCGACCGCGATCTTGATCAGGCGCCCGACGCCCTCCCGGTCCAGGGTCTCGAACGGGGAGACGCCGAAGATGCCCAGGTCGAGGTAGCGGGAGAAGAACGCCGACTCCACGTCGTCCCGTGAGAAGCCCCAGGCCATCTGGGTCAGGTCGTTGGTGCCGAAGGAGAAGAACTCCGCCGCCTCCGCGATCTGGGCCGCGGTCAGGGCCGCCCGAGGGACTTCGATCATGGTGCCGATCAGGGCCGCCACGCCGCTCTCCGCGAGGATCCTCGCCGCCTCCTCCCGTACCGACTCCAGCTCCTGTACGGCCGCCACCAGCGGGATCATGATCTCCGGCCGTGCGCCCGGCACCTCCTTGGCCGCCTGGGCGATGGCCCTCACCTGCATGGCGAACAGGCCCGGGATCACCAGGCCGAGGCGGACGCCGCGGAGGCCGAGCATCGGGTTCTGCTCGTGGAGGCGCTTCACCGCCGCCAGGAGCTTGCGGTCCTTGTCCGTGGTCTCGTCCGTGGCGACCTTGACCGACAGGTCCACGATGTCGGGAAGGAACTCGTGGAGCGGCGGGTCGATCAACCGAACTGTGACGGGATTTCCGTCCATAGCCCTAAATATCTCGGTGAAGTCGGCCTTCTGGAGCGGCTCCAGCGCGTCCAGGGCCGCCTGGCGGGCCTCGTCCGTCGACGCCAGGACCAGGTCCTCCACGAGCTGCCTGCGCTCGCCCAGGAACATGTGCTCCGTCCGGCACAGCCCGATCCCCTGCCCTCCGAACCGGCGGGCCCGCGCCGCGTCGTCCGGGGTGTCCGCGTTCGCCCGCACGCCCAGCCGCCGGACCGAGTCCGCGTGGCGCATGATCCGGTCCACGGCCTTGACCAGCTCGTCCTCCGGCTCGGCGCCCTCGAAGTACTCGACCACGGCCGAGTCCACGACCGGCACCTCGCCCAGGTAGATCTCCCCGGACGTCCCGTCGATCGAGATGACGTCGCCCTCCGACACCACCACCCCGCCGGGCGCGGCGAAGCGGCCTTCGCGCGTCGAGACCTCCAGCTCCTCGGCCCCGCACACGCACGTCTTCCCCATGCCCCTGGCCACCACGGCGGCGTGCGAGGTCTTGCCGCCCCGGCTGGTCAGGATGCCCTTGGCGGCGATCATGCCGGCCAGGTCGTCGGGGTTGGTCTCGCGGCGGACGAGGATGACGTCCTCACCCTGCTCCGACAGCTCCACGGCCCGCGCGGAGGTGAAGACGACCTTGCCCACGGCCGCGCCGGGCGAGGCGTTCATGCCCTTGGCGATCTTCTTCTTGTCCGCGCCGCCGTCGAAGCGGGGGAACATGAGCTGCGCCAGCTGGTCGCCGGTGACGCGGGTGACGGCCTCGTCGATCGTGATCAGGCCCTGGTCCACGAGCTGGGTGGCGATGCAGAACGCGGCCGCCGCCGTGCGCTTGCCGACCCGCGTCTGCAGCATCCACAGCTTGCCGCGCTCGATCGTGAACTCGATGTCGCACAGGTCCCGGTAGTGGTTCTCGAGGGTCTCCATGATCCCGAGCAGCTCGTCGTACGAGCGCTTGTCGATGCGCTCCAGCTCCTCCAGCGGGATCGTGTTGCGGATGCCGGCCACCACGTCCTCGCCCTGGGCGTTCTGCAGGTAATCGCCGTAGATGCCCTGCCTGCCGGTGCCCGGGTCGCGGGTGAAGGCGACGCCGGTGCCGGAGTCGTTGCCGACGTTGCCGAAGACCATGGCCACGATGTTCACTGCGGTGCCGAGGTCGGCGGGGATGCGTTCCTGGCGGCGGTAGAGGATGGCCCGGGGAGCGTTCCAGGAGTCGAAGACCGCCATGACGGCCAGGCGCATCTGCTCGCGCGGGTCGGTGGGGAAGTCCTTGCCGGTCTGCTCGTGGACGATGCCCTTGAACGTCTCCACGAGCCCCTGCAGCTCGCCCGCGTCGAGGTCGGTGTCCTGGCGCTTGCCCTTCAGCGCGTCGAGCGCGTGCTCGAACAGGTCGCCGTCGATCCCGAGCACCGTCTTGCCGAACATCTGGATGAGCCGCCGGTAGGAGTCCCACGCGAAGCGGTCGTTGCCGCCCGCCTGCTTGGCCAGGCCATGCACCGACTCGTCGTTGAGCCCGATGTTGAGAACGGTCTCCATCATGCCCGGCATGGAGAACTTCGCCCCGGAGCGCACGCTCACCAGCAGCGGGTCGTCGGCCTGCCCGAGCCGCCGGCCCATCTGCTTCTCGAGCGCGTCGAGGTGCGCGGCGACCTCCCGCTCGAGGCCGTCCGGTACGACGCCCGCCGCCAGGTAGTGACGGCAGGCGTCGGTGGTGATCGTGAATCCGGGGGGAACGGGGAGCCCGAGGTTGGTCATTTCGGCAAGGTTCGCTCCCTTGCCGCCAAGAAGATCCTTGAGATTCCTGTTGCCCTCGGTGAAGTCGTAAACGTACTTGGCCACCACACGCTCCAATCAACGCCTCTGCCCGGACTCTACCGGCGAAATTGATGATGAAACTGCACTCCTCGGATAAGTCATCGTTTGCGCTGGTCAAAGCCCCATCAGAGGTCTAATCCAATTATAGTTCTGGAAGACCATAAATTGGATTAGACCAATTGGTTTACACCAATTCTTGAGAAAGGTGGCGTATGGGTGCAGAATCGGATCACACCCCCACCAGGAGGCCCCCATGGCCACTCCTACCAAGCCCAAGCGACGCGCCCGTATCATCGCGGGAACCGCAAAAACGGCCGTCGATTCGGCGATCTACCTCGATGATCGCCTGCCCTTCGCCCGCTGGCTCCGCCCCCAGCTGCGCAAGCTGTTCCCGAGCCACTGGTCGTTCCTGCTGGGCGAGCTGGCGCTCTACTCGTTCGCGCTGCTGGTGCTGACGGGCACGTTCCTCACGCTGTTCTACAAGCCCAACCCCGACGTGGCCTTCGCGTCCGCGGCGGAGATCAGCCTGGACGTGCGGGGCGGGCTGCTGATGCGGCAGCTCCACCACTGGTCGGCGACGGTGTTCGTGCTGGCGATCGTGGCCCACCTGTGCCGCGTCTTCTTCACCGGCGCGTTCCGGCGGCCGCGCGAGCTGACGTGGGTGCTCGGGGTGGTGCTGTTCGGGCTGGTGCTGTTCGAGTCGTTCCTGGGCGTCTCGCTGCCCGGCGACCAGCTCGCGATGGCCGGGCTGCGGCAGGCGCAGGGGCTGCTGCTGTCGATCCCGGTGGTGGGGACGTACCTGTCGGCGTTCGCCTTCGACGGCGAGTTCCCCGGGCAGGTCCTCCCGCGCGTCTTCGTCACCCACGTGCTGCTGGTGCCGGGGATCCTGATGGCGGTCGTGCCGCTGCACGCGCTGATCCTGACCTGGCGGCAGAAGCACACTGAGCGAAGGAGCTCGCGACGAGAGAGCGAGGGACGAGCCAACGAGGAGCGAAG